>CAYXQN010000016.1:0-25220 GCA_964466825.1 uncultured Faecalibacterium sp.
TGTGCGGCAAGGCGGAGATATTCGTCGATCTTTGGGTTCATGTGAGCCTCCTTTCTATAGGATCAGGAATCTTCAGCGTTCGGGACTGATCGGACATTTGGGCGATTTGCAGGGACTGCCGCAGTCTTCTGCCAGCCCTGCCAGCTTTTCCAGCGTGGAAGGGCGGTTCGCAAGCCCCAGTTCCTCGGCTTCTTCTGCCTTTTCCAAGACAGTCAGATAGTCCTGCTCCTTACGCCGTCCCTTTTCCATGTGGTAAGCTTCCAGAATTTCCTCCCGAACTTCCTGGATCGTCAGCTCGGGTTCGTCAAGCTGTCCACCATCCATTACGGAAAAATCGCTGTGATAGAGGGTATAATCCCAGCCGTCCTCACAGGACTGGATGACAAGATACCCTTTGCCGCCCAGTTCCCATGCGCCTTCATCGTCCTGCGTCTGGATCTCCGGGTAATACGCCGCATGGTTGCGCTCCATGCTCTCGGCAAACTGGCAGATGTGATACACATTGCCCAGCCCGCCCAAATCAAAGTGGTACTCATCCAGATGTTCCACCCGTGACGTGTAACTGCGCCCGTCCGGGAAGTCGATCTGAACGACACCGTGATTAGGGATCCGATAGAGGTCATCATAATGGCTGTTGATGAGCCGAATATCGTCCTTCGGCAGGGTCTCCGGCTCCCAGATGCGCCGCTTGCGGATGCCGGACTGCGGGATGGTGTCGAGGTGCTGCAAGCTGACCTCCTGGATCGCCTTGCGGTCATCGGGCGAAAGCTCGAACAGATACCAGTTCCGGGCAGCAGGAATGGCATTGCGTCCATCGGGCGGCAAATTCTGCTTGGAGATCTGCCCGAACTCCTGTGGCTCGCCAGTGGCGCAGTCGTAGGTGGCAAAACCGACACCGGTACCGTTTTCCCGCAAATGCAGGAACCTGTCCCCATTGATGAGGTAGAGCGCTTCGGTTTTCTGGTTCATCAGCAGTCCTCCTCATCCTCAAAGCTCAGCGAAAACTTCGAGCGACCGTCCTCCTCAGTGTCGAGCAGCAGGGTGGCGTTGTAGACCTTGCCCGTCCGGGCGCTGACACAGTCCTTCAGACGGATACGCCCGTCCAGCAGCATCCGTTCCACCATGCGCTCGTCCAGGTGCTTGCCCAGCCGCTTGAAAAAGGCGTTGTCCTTCCAGAGGACGAAACGGCAGGGCTTGCTTTCGCAGAACCAGCCCTTCTCACGCTCAACAACATTTGCGCCACAGTGCGGACAGGTGCCAATGATCTTGTGTTCCATAGTCTTTTCTCCTTTTTTGGATGATAGAAATGAGATGTGTTCGGGGAATGTAACGCTGCCTTGTAAAAAACATCAATTTGTGGTACGATGTTCCTGAAAGACATCCGAGAAACTGATGCATGATTTCTTCTGTACCGATTCACGAGAGATGTGCTATCCGCTTCTCGCAAATCGGGTATCGTATTTTAAGGAAGATAAGAAGGGAGTGGCAACTATGTGCAGAGCAATGGAAGAGATGCGGAATGAGACTGTTCGGGAAAGAAACATTGAAGTTGCAAAGACGATGTTGGCGGATGGATTGCCCTATGAGAAGGTAGCAAAGTATGCGGGCCTTACCATTGATGAAGTGAAGGCACTGGACGAAAAGAAACCTGCCTGATTTTTATGTACGGCGGCAAACGCCGCCAAAGGTTTTAACCGTTATCCTCCGTATCCTCGATCGGGATCTCAAAATCGCCCTTGTCCTCGGTGTAATCTGCATCGGGGTCAAGGGCTTCTTTTTCGGTCTGCTTTTTCTGTTTCTGCTTCTGGTAGAGATAGAATCCACCGCCTGCTGCAAGTCCGGCGATCACCACAGCGCCCAGCACTATGCCGGAAACCTTGGTCACGGTGTCATCTTTGGAAACGGGTTCGGGGTTCTTCGCTGCTTCTTCGGCAGCTTTCTTGGCGGCTTCTTCTGCCTGCTTCTGTTCCAGAGCGGCTTTTTCTGCCGCTTCCTTCTGAGCGGCGTAGGCTTCGGCATCCTCTTCTTCCATCAGGACGAGCAGATCGGCTTCGTCCACCAGATTCATGAAGTGTACTGTCTGGCTGCCCTTGGCGTTGCGGTCGATGACCAGATAAAAGGTATTGCCGGATTTGGACACCAGCGTAATGAACTGCTGCCCGGAGCCGTCCAAGTAGTTGACATGGTAATCGTCCACGAGGGTCAGGTTGCCTTCCGGGGTCAGTGCTCCGGTGGCGGAATCTGTTACGGTCACGAGTTCTTCCTCCTCCGGCAGAACGGAGACTTCCACTTCCTCGCCGCTGTACGCAAACGCTGGTGCTGCTGTGCAGATGCACAGTGCTGCCGACAACAGCAGTGCGCTCATTCTCTTAATCTTCATTGTTCTCCTCCTTTTCAAAGCTCACGCCGATCGCAGTCAGTACAGCCGGGTTCGGGGTAGTGTCTGCCGACTGGCGCAGCAGTTCAGCGAGCTGTTCCGGGGTGACCTTGGCACTGCGCACCAGATCGTTCACCTCGGCAGCTTCTGCTTCCTGGATACGGCGTTCCAGCAGCTCGATGCGGTTGTTCAGCTTGACACGGCGTTCCCGTGCCTTTTCAAGGTCGATGCGCAGCTTTTCAAGTTTATCGCTCATGTTTTCCTCCTGTTCATTTTTCGATCCGTCCAAAGCCGGACAGATGTGGTTCCCAGTAGTCGGAATGGATTCTGGAATACTTGATGGGGTCTCCGGCAGAGATCATCACGCCACTGCCGAGATATAACCCGACATGGCTTTTTCCGTCGGTGTCATACGTTCCCTCAAAAAAGACGAGGTCGCCGGGTCTTGCTTCCTGCTCGGAAATGTGCTGCGAGGTCTGCCAGAGTTCTTCGGCAGTCAGTCTGCCAAGGTCATAACCGTTCTGGTTATAGACCCAGCAGACATAACCGGAACAGTCAAAGCCGGTCTCCGGGTCAGAGCCGCCCCAGACATATGGTGTGCCGAGATACTTTTCCGCTTCCCGGTAGAGCGAAGCAAAGTCGTTGTCGGTCAAGGCTTCTGCGGATACCCGATAGACAACGCTGTCCTCACCGGAACGGGCAGAGAATAAAGAAGTCTGTCCGTCCTTGAACAGATAGGGTCTTCCGCCCTGCGTTTCCTGCAAGACCTCATACCGGCTCCACTCGTCCTCGCTCAGGGTCTCGTGGATGACGGTTTCCAGTCCCTTATTGACCAGCTTCGTGTGGAAGATGCGGTACTCGTAATACTCCACCCGGAACTGGATGGTCATAGTGAAGATATCGAAGTATGGCACCAACCGGGAACGGATCTGGATCTCCACCCATGTGGTCAGCTTGTATTGCTTCTGGAACAGCGAGCGCAGCTCTGCTTGTACCTCGCTGCGGGTGTAATCGTCGTAACGCACGGTCAGATAAGAGGTGAGCTGCCACGGGTCGTGTTCGATCTCGTCCAGATGATATTGGTACTCATCGTAGCCGGGATAGGTCGTTGGAGTCTGGTCGATCTTCTGCTGCAAAGCCTGTTCGAGCTTTTTATAGTCCGTCTCAGCGCCCTTGATATCCTTGTCCTTGGCGGTGTAGAAGGTTTGCCCGGACACCTGTGTGGTGCCGACAAAGAGGACACCGCAGGATGAAAATGTGGACATTACCAGCAGGATGAGCAAAAGAAAAGCGCCCACGATCACAAGAAGGTGGGCGTTATCCTGCGCAAAATGGACGATGCCATCTGAGGCAGTGGTAAAGATGGATCTTCCTTTTTCGAGGAACTGCTCGACAACGTTCTGAGGAACCGGTGATGCAGCAGACCTTGCCGTGCCTGCCGCAGAAGACTTTCCGGCACGGGAGGTATAATAGCTCTGCCTGATCTCCTGTTTTTGTTTCCAGCGGGAGAACCAGTGGGATGTGGACGGCTCACTTTTTGTAGAGGGCGATTTGGAACGAGAGCTTTTTTCCGTTGGGGTCGTTCGCTTGTTGCTTTGTTTGCTGGGGGCGTTCCCGGCTTTTTTCAGCTTCTGCGCATAGCGGTGTTTGGCGGCGGTGTGCAGGTTCTCCGCTGCTTCACTGCCCTGATTCAACGCCTGCGTGCCAACATTGTCCTCCTCGTACTGATCGACCGGGCGATGCACCGCCGACCGTGCGGCGGCAGACGCATACAGCTCGCTTCTTTGCGCTTTGCTCATCCGGCTGGCTTCTTCCGGGGTGACATCTGCCTTGCCGAAGCGGAGCTGTGCGGATTTCTCTTTGGCTTTTTCAGTATCCGTTTTCAGCTTCTTTTTGGGTGTGTTTTGTGAGAGCTTTGCCGCTTTGGGCGGCGAACGGTTGGAGTCCTTTTCTTCCTTTGTCATACCGTGTGTTCCTCCGAAATTTCAGACAGGCGGGTGGTCATGATCTGATACAGTTCCAGATCGTGCGGGAACCGATCCACAAACGGAAGGATGGTGTTGCCGTAGAACAGCAGCCCCTCGCCCTCGCCGGAGTGGGTCACATAGCTGAGCTGATGCGGCGAAATATTGAGCTGCTTTGCAAGGATCTGGCGGTCACCATTGGCCTGATTGAGCATATACACAAAATCACTGTTCTCAAAAATATTGGATACTTCCGGGCTGGACAGAAGGTCCTTCACATTCTGCGTTAACCCTGTCGGGATGCCGCCCCACTTGCGGAAACGCTTCCAGATCTCCACCGAGTAGGCTGCGGTCTGCTCCTCTTTCAGCAAAAGGTGGAATTCATCGACATAGTACCGGGTGGACTTTCCTGCGTTGCGGTTGGCGGTCACACGACCCCATACGGCATCCTGCACGATGAGCATCCCAAGCTTTTTGAGCTGTTTGCCGAGCTGCTTGATGTCAAAGCAGACGATGCGGTTGTTCAGGTCCACGTTGGTGCGGTGGTTGAAGATGTTCAAGCTGCCTTTGACGTAGATCTCCATTGCCGCCGCAACGTGCCGGGCTTCTTTTTCTTCCTGCTGGAGCAGGGCGTTGTACAAGTCCTCCAGCAGAGGCATGTTCTCCGGGCGGGGGTCTGCAAAGTAGTTGCGGTAGATGAGATGCACACAGCGGTCGATGACCGTCTTCTCGACCGGGAGCAGTCCTTCCTTGCCGCCCACGATCAGCTCACAGAGCGAAAGCACGAAGTCTGCTTTCAGTGCCAGCGGGTTATCTTCCTCGCTGTAATTGCTGTTGATGTCCAAGGGGTTGATATACTGGGTGCTGGCAGGGCTGATGCGGATGACCTGGCCATGCAGGCGTTCCACCAGAGGTGCATACTCCGATTCCGGGTCGCACACGATGATATCGTCGTCCGTGACCAGAAACGCATTGGTGATCTCACGTTTTGCGCTGAACGATTTACCACTGCCGGGAGTGCCCAAAATCAAGCCGTTCGGGTTCTTCAGCTTCTTGCGGTCAACCATGATGAGGTTGTTGGACAGGGCGTTCAAGCCGTAGTAGAGAGCTTCACTGCCGGACTGGAACAGCTCCTGCGTGGTGAAGGGGATGAAGATCGCGGTGCTGCTGGTGGTCAGACCACGTTCGATCTCGATCTGGCAGTCTGCCAGCGGCAAGGAAGAAAGCAGTCCCTGCTCCTGCTGGAAGTCCAGCCGGCACAGGTTGCAGTTGTGCTTCTGTGCGATGGAGCTTGCCTGAAAAACGTTCGTCTCCAGTTCCTGTTCGGTGCGCCCGGTGTTCAGAACCAGAATGGTGACAAGGAACATCCGCTCGTTCTGACTTTGCAGCTCTTTCAGAAGAGCTTTTGCATCCTTGCCGTAGGTCTTCAGGTCGGACGGCAGAATGTCCATGTCGTATCCGGCACGGATAGCTTTCTTCTGTTCTTCGATGGTGCTGCGATCCAGTTCGGTGATGGTACGCTTGATGTTCTTGATCGCCTTGTTCTGGTCGATAGAGCGGATGTGCATGGTGATGATCTGGGAAGAATCCATGTCCAGAAAGTCTTTGAGAAGCTGGTCGCTCAGGTCAGATGCTGTGATGCTCAGAAAACTGGCAGAGCAATAGATGCCGCCCATCTGAAAACTGCGATTGCTCTTGAACGCAAGCCCGGTGGGAGAGATGGAATCTTTCACCGAAAGTCCGCTTGCCACAAGTTCCTTCCAGTCGAACCGGAACTTGTTCTCACCGTCCAAATGGAACATCTGGTGCAGAAGCTGGAGCCGTTCGGTGCCGTTCAAGGGTTTTGCAAGGACACCGAGCCGGTGGAAGTTGTTGAGCAGATCGTTCTGGATGTGGTCGAGCCGGGTCTTGACCTGTGCCATGCTCTCGCCCTCGATGCCAAAGGTCAGGAACTTCGTTTTAGTCAGACCGTTGTTGCCCTTGGCAAGCTGCTGACGGAGCATTTGCGAATACTCAGCACGAACATCATCGAAGCCGTCCTGCTGGAACGGGATGCGAATGGACTTTTCAAAGTCTGCACTGTCCGTGGCAGTGTTCAGGAAAGACAGCTCGAACTTGACGGAACTATCAAAGAAATTGAGGAAGCTGCACCATTCCTCGTAGATGGCAGTGCGGTCTTCCGGCAGAGCGAGCTGGTAGTTGATGTCCTGAAACTGGATGGTGCGGGTGTAGTAGCCGGAGCGCACCCGGCAGGTGCCATCCTCGAACATCCGCTGGAACGGGATGGTCTGCTGTGCCGTGCGGGGAACATTGGATTTGGACGGCTTTTTGCCGTCTTTATTCTTTTTCGGGAAGATCATCGGAAATGCCTCCTTTCGTCATAAGGGAGTAGTAGTTTTCGGTCCGGTAGGGGCGGACTTTGGGGCGGATGAACTTTGCCTGAACGTAGTACCAGAGCAGCTTTTCGGCGGGCAAACCGTTCTTTTCGTACATTGCCAGAAAGAACAGCGGGAGCATGGCTGCCATCATACCGAGGGTAGCGGCGGTGTTGCCGCCCCATTCCCGGAGCAAAAAGAAAAGCGGCACTCCGATGAGAGCCGCTGCGCCGAAACAGATGAGCTGGCGTTTGGTCAGGTTGAATGCCACTTTGGATTTGACCCGTGTAAGGTCTCGTGGAACCGAGATATATGCTGCCAAGAAAACACCTCCTTTTAATGCGCTCCCAGCACACTTTTGGCGATGGAGCTGGTTTTGAACAGGGTGAAGCAGAGCAGCACCGTGTAACCCACGATGCTCCAGATCGAGTTGATGGCATCTCCCATGATGGCAATATTCTGGATGAGAACGGCATAAATGGCAACGCAGATGAGGATGAGGAACCCTTGGAAACCCAGAGCGAACAGGCTTTTCAGATAGTTCTGCCCCATGTGGCTCTGCTCGTGGTTGCCGAAGGTCGCCATCGGGAGCGGGGCAAGGCTGACCATGCAGTAGATCTCGATCATTCGCCCGTAGACGATGACGAAAATCACGATACTGAGAATCCTCATGGTGATACCGATGAAGAACGATTGCAGGAACAATCCGAACAAGGGACCGACATCCATCTGCATCATGCTGGTTTGCAGGATGGAAAGCCCGATGTCGTTCACCCTTGTGTTGCCGCTGATGATGCCGCTGGACTCAGAGACCACCTGCTGTGTCAGGTCGAACACCGCCATGACGATATCAAAGGTGTTGGAGATGAGCCAGACCGAAACAGCGGTCTTGAAGATCCACTTCATGAGCAGGGAAGGTTCAAACTGTGCCATGTTGTTGTGCTGGGTGATAAGCTCGATCAGTTCGTAGCAGGCAATGAAGGTAAGGATGATGCCCGCAATGGGCAGGATGACATGGTGAGACAGTGCCTGGATCATGGAAAACACACGAGGTTCAAAGTTCGAGGGTTTTGTACCGACCTGCTGTGCGATGCTGCCCACTTGGGTGTTCACATCGTCGAACAGACCGGAAAGGTTTGCGAGGATCGCATCGGACAACAGCGATTTGATCCAGTCCGAGATGGCATTGAGAACGGTATCCATTCGTTCACCGCCTTAAAAGAAGTGGTTGAGGAGAGTCCGGAGCAGGTTGAGCAGGAAAATGACGTGGTTTAAGATCTGCATACACATACCGCCTTTCTACTGTTGAAATAGGGGACAAAAAAACACGATTTCCAGCAGTACACCCGTTCTGGATCTGCAAACTGCAGCGGTTTGGTGTCGTGCGTTC
Source organism: uncultured Faecalibacterium sp. (assembly GCA_964466825.1). Classification (GTDB taxonomy): domain Bacteria; phylum Bacillota; class Clostridia; order Oscillospirales; family Ruminococcaceae; genus Faecalibacterium. The sequence continues at coordinate 8,107 of CAYXQN010000016.1, forward strand.
GATCGTGCGATGTAAACAAAAAAGCCGACTGCTTTTCGGCAATCGGCATAAAATTATTTTTGGAATTTCGGAAGAAGACGCTGAATGGATTCCTTTTCGTGCTTTTGCAGGTAGACGGGATTGAGCTCGTGTTTGTTATAACGCAGATAGCTGTCCTTTGTTTTGTCGATCAGGAGACTTGTAAAAAAACGCTCCCAGCTGAAATACTGGCGGCTCTCGATAAAACTTGCGGGGTCCGTCAAAATCGGATCGATTTCAGAATCACTGACAAGGCCGGAAGAGAGAATCATCCATTCAAAAGACTCCGGCAGGAAAAGAACGATGTTCCGTTTGCGCCGGTGGGCGAGAGTCTTTTCCATCTCCGGACCAAAGGCAGCACCATCCGCAATGACCAGAATCGTGCTTCCGACCGGCGTTTTTTCAATTTCTGCGCAGATGTTCGACTTGCCTTGAGCGGAAATGCAGGGGATGGAATATTCCTCGAAAATATTCTTGAAGAATTGATATCCGGAATTGGAGTCCTCAACGATCACAAAATCCGGCTTTTGCTCCGAAACCATCAGAGAGTCTTTTTCATAGATGTGTTGAAACGACGTATAAAGACGCTTGATCTGTCCGTAACCCTTCGTGCGGTTTTTCAGCGTGTAGATCTCGTCTACGCTATAAGGAAGTTGCGGCAAGCTCTCCCGCATCACAATAACATAGTAATTGTCGCTGTTTTTGACGCTTTCGGCAAATTCTTGTGTTGCAACAAAAGAATTGTCTTCGTCGATAAAAACGATGCTGTCTTTGGTCGCATCGAGACGGAGCTTCCATAAATCGGAAGTCAGCACGATGCAGGGCTTGTCACAGCGGAGTTCGATACCGCTGTGCTCGCCGTCACGTGCGTATTGCGCGATTAGGTCGATCAAGGTCGATTTTCCGGTGGCACTGTCACCACGGAGGATCGTAAGATTGCGACGAACAGAAAATTTGTATTGGACACGATTGTTCCGGACGATGACTTCATGTGTTCCTTTCATGTGGCACCGCCTTTATACATATCTGGCTGCAACTTCAGCGAGATCGCCCATGTTGTCTACGATCTGATCGTTGTTCAGGATTTTGATGTTCAACTTTCGGTCCCCAAAATCCATGATATGCCGCAGATTGATCGTGATATCCTGCTTTTTGGAGATCTCCAAGATCCAGCGCGCGCAATTGTTGCCGCAATTGGATGCGTTGAAAATCTTCTCCGGAAGGTTGTGGATCAGCATCAGGGTCTTTACGCCACCGGAGAGTTTTGTGGGAGGGATGATCCCAAGTGCTTTTGTTTCAACAGCGTTCGGACCAAGCACAACACCTTTGTCGATCGATTTGATCATTTTTTGATCGAGGGAGTCTTCGAGCCAAGAGTCAAGATATACATTATTAAAGTAGCTGGGTGTATTATAGATTGCCTGCGGCATATCTCCAAAGTAGATGTTCAGCATCCTACATTCTCCTGGTAAATCTAATATGTACAGGCGGCAAATGCCGCCTGCGGATCTTAGCCGAACAGACCACTCAGCAGGGGGATCAGGGTGATGCCGATCAGGGCAACGCCGCCGCCCGCCATGAGCTGCTTCATGCCCTGGCTCTTTGCGCCGGGGTTGTCGTTGCCGTAACCTTCCAGCAGGTTGATGGCACCCCACACGCCCAGACCGGCACCCAGTGCAACAACGAGGGTCTGCAGAACTTCGATCGCAGAATTAAAGAAATCCATAGTGTTCTCCTTTTATTATAAAGTGTTTTGGGTCATTTGTACACACCTGAAATCATTTGATTTGTGCCGTGAACTGCGGCAGAAGTGGATCTGCTGGTGCACGTTTTTGACCATGGGTGAATAAAAAACGCCTTCCCGGTGAGGAAAGCGTTACAGACGGTCGGCATCGATGACCTCGAACACATCGTCCGGGTACAAGGATGCCTTGTGGCTCAGATATTTTTCAATATCAAAAGCGTTTTTGGGGTCGTAGTCGGAGGTGAGCTTGTAGTTGGGGTGCTGGGTCAGGTCGTACTTGTCCGATAGGAATGGGCGTACCCCTCGCAGCTGCAAGATGCACTTGCCGCCGTCCAGCACCGCCAGTTCATCCTGACTTATCAGCTCATGGCCGAGCTTTTGGAAGGACGTTCCGTAGCTGGGGCTGTTGCCACGGGTGTCGGAGGTGTTGAACGAGTCGATCGTTTCCTTGCCCAGTGCGGCAGAAAGCTCTTTCAAGGTGGTCGGCTCACTGCCGCCCAGAAAGATCTGGCTGTCCATGTTACCCACGATGGTGTCCGCATTGTCCTTGTAGATGGCTTTGAGCTGACTGCGGGCTTGCAATACCAGACACGCCGAGATCTCACGGCTGCGGATAGTCGCCACCAACTTTTCCAGATTGGGGATCTGCCCGATGTTGGCGCATTCGTCGATCAGGCACCGCACATGGACGGGGAGCCTACCGCCATAGACATCATCTGCCTTGTCGCAGAGCAAATTGAAAAGCTGGGAGTAGATCATCGACACCAGAAAGTTGAAGGTGCTGTCCGTGTCCGACATGATGAGAAACAGCGCCGTTTTGCGGTCTCCCAGCGTGTCCAGTTCCAGCTCATCGTACATGGTCACATCCCGGACTTCCTGCACATCGAACGGTGCAAGCCGTGCACCGCAGGAGATCAGGATACTTTTTAGGGTCTTGCCGGCAGCAAGCTTGAAAAGACGGTATTGCCGTACCGCAAAGGAATTAGGCTTTCGGCTGCCCAGCTCCTCGAACAGCAGATCCACCGGGTTTTGGTAGTCCTCATCTTCTTCGGAGACCTGCATGGTGTTGAGCATTTCCAGCAGGGATGCAAAGTTCTGCTCCTCGACCGGTGCCTCATCGTGGAGGTAAGCAATGAGCGAAGTGTAAAGCAATTTTTCTGATTTTTCCCAGAATGGGTCGGATGCAGAACCCTCACCTTTGGTGTTCGCCATCAGGGTGGTGACCAGCTTCAGGATGTCTTTTTCATCGTGAAGATAGGCGAAGGGATTGTAATGCATCGACTTGTGGAAATTTATGGTGTTTATCGTCCTGATTTTATAGCCGTTCTTCAACAGGGCCAGACCACATTCTTGCAGGAGACCTCCTTTTGGATCAGTGACTACGAATGAAACTGGAAAATTTTTGGACGTACATTGGAGCAGGTTTGGCTTAATAAAATACCTTGTTTTACCACTGCCGGAGCCACCCACCACCAGCACATTTTTGTTCCGTGCATTCTTCGGGTCAGGGGGTCGGTTGGACATCATCAGGCGTTCGGTTTTGGTCAGGATGATATTGTCCTCAAACTTCGGAGCCATGAACGGCTCGATGTCCTTGGCGCTGCCCCACCGGGCAGAGCCATATTCCTGCCCATGCCGGTACTTCTTGGCGTTTTTGCCTTTCAGGTAGACTGCCAGCCATAGACCACCGCCGCAGCATAGACCGATCAGCAAATCGAACGGGTGGACACTGGGTAAGGGATTTGCAAAAGCAAGCGGCACGGTGTCCATCAGGGAGAAGATCTTATCGCCCAGCTCTTTCCCTTCGGCGAGCCGCCATGCTTCACCAAAGTTGGTCGCTACAAGTCCGATCAGTAGATAGGGCAGATATAGAGCCAGCAGTTTTGTCAGCTTTTTCGTATTCACAGCCCACGCTCCTGTTCCTTGTGCCGGACTTTGCCGGGAAGTTCCGCCGCAGCCTGTACCAGTTCATGCAGCTTTGCCAGCACCGAGGGGCGGTGCTTTTGGTGTATGACCGAGTTGGAATACTCCTTGAATGCAGCGTTGAAGGCATCTGTGTCCGGCGCTTTGAAAAAGACCAGATACCGGGGCGGGTCATAAGATTTGTCTTTCCGGACGGCGTAATCGATGCCGTACTTCTTGGCAATGCGCTCAAAACCCTTGACGCTGGTCTCGGAGATATCCACACTGCTCACGCCACGATTCTGCCGCAGCAAGTGCTTTACACTCTGCTTGCCCTGTGAAGCGACCGTCTGATGGTGCCGAAGATAGGCTTTCGCTGCCATCAGGATCGCTCTGGCGCTGAGCTTGGTCGTAGAGATCGCAAGGTTGACCGTTTTGTTTTCGATTTCTTCCTGCACGAGCATCACCTCCCTGACAGGCGGTCATGGTCAGCGCTCCATGGTCGGAGCCTTCTTTTCGGCAGCATTGTTCTGTAAGGCTTCGTCCGGGATAGGGACGACCACCAATCGGTGGTTCAGGCGGATGAAGGTCTCCGGCTGGTGAAAGACCTTCTCGTACTTTTCCAGTTGTTCTGGGGTGAGCGAGCAAAAATCTTCTTCGCCCATTCCGGCAACCAGGAAGGTTCCGGCGATCACATCATAGGTCTGGCCGTGTTCGTCCCGCAGGGCACGGTTCAGGGGCAGACCGATGAGCTTACCGTCATCATTGAGGATGATGGCGACCGGGTCACGGAACGGATAGGTCGCAGCGATGGTGCCATCCACTGCCTGCTGAAGCGAGTGCAGGTCTGCGCCGATGGTGACCGGCTTCGGGTAGCAGCCCGGCTCGACCTGCAAAACGGTGAGAGTCTTTTCCTGTTCCATAGCCTACCTCAGTCCATGCAGATGCAGGGCAGCTTGCTGCGCCCTTCCATCAGGGTGATGCTGTGCTGCTCCAGAAAGGTCTGGACGGTATACAGATCTTCCGCTGTGAGGGAGATATAATCGCCGTTTTCGTTGATACGGGTAAAGATGACCGGACCGGACAGGTGGCGCTTGCCGTTCAAGGTGATGACCTGACGGGGATCGTAGCAGGCGAGGACAGGCGTTTCGGCGGTGATCTCAAAGCACTGGTCTGCTTCGTCGAAGCAGGGCAGGATGTCCGCCGCTTCCTCCAGCAGGATGACGGTCAGCTCCATGTCCGGTGCAACTGCCGCCAGATAGACGGCATCCGATTCGGGCTGCTGGGTGAGGATGCGGTTTACGGTGTCGAAGAAGTTCGTTACCGTGGAATCCATGCGGTCGATCTTGTAGCTCATCTGCTCGATGGTCTTTGCGGTCTCGAAAGAAATGGTGTTGTTCATAGGCGGTTCCTCCGTATTTGTTGCAAAAAGAAAAGACCCGGTCGGGTCTTTCGTTCCTGAGATGGTCAGCGTTCCTGTTCGCGCTGGCGTTTTTTCTGCCACTGTTCCAGCAATTTGAGGATGGTTTCCTCCATCTGCCGGGGCGTATAGCTGCGGGGGAAATACTTTTTCAGGGTGTCGTTCTTGATGACCACCTTATCCAGCTCGTCTTTTTTTGCTTCACCCATGACGGCGAAAGCAGCTTCGTAGCTGAACTTGCCCTCCTGCGCCAGCCGTTTCAGCCGCTGTGCCTGCGAAAGGGATGGTGCGTTCTGGGTGTCGTTCATGGCTTCGAGGAAATCTTGCTGCTGGTCAGCGGTCAGATACGATAGCTCCACCGCAGGGTTGAAGGCGATTTTCTTCTCATCCACAAGGTCAAGGAGTTCCGGTTTAAGGTGGGTCAGGCGGATGAAGCGTTGGATTTGGTTGCGACTCTCGCCGATTTCTTCGGCCATGATTTGGTCAGAGCGTTTTTGTGTCCCAAGTTGGGACACATTTTCTTTTGAGGGTCTTCCGGCTGTTCTTTTCATCGCATCTAACTTCATTTTGTAGGCGAAGGCTCGTTCGCTGGGCAGGATGTGTTCTCGCTGGAGATTGGAATCGACCATCAAGATCACGGCGGCATCATCCTCCATTTCACGCACGATGACCGGAAGTGTGGTTAGCCCGGCAAGCTCTGCGGCGTGCTGTCGCCGGTGCCCGGAGATGATCTCGTAGCCGCCCTCCGGTCTGGGGCGAGCGATCAGGGGAGCAAGAACCCCGTACTGCGCTACGCTTTCTACCGTGCGCTGCATGGATTCGTCATCCAGGACTTTGAACGGATGGTCTTTGAAAGGGAACAGTTCCCCGATGGGGATCTGCTGGATCTGTTCTCGTTTTTGCTCCTGACGGCTTTCTTCGGACGAGAAGATGTCATCGTAACTGTTCAGATGAACGTTTCCGATACTTTTCGGCATGAGACAACACCTCCTTTGTCAGCGCTCGATAGGCATCGGCAACTTTGCCGTGAGGGTCATGCTGGAAGATGCTCTTTCCGGCGGCGCTGATCTCTGCCGCCCGGACAGAGCGTGGGATGCTCTGAGCAAAGACTTTGAGCTTGCCGCCGTAGGCTTGGCGGATGAGCTTGTCGATCTCCTTGCCGTAGTTGGTGCGGCTGTCGGTCATGGTCAGAAGGATACCTTCGATCTTCAACCTCGGATTGATCTGCCGCCGTACTTTCTGCACAGTTTGCAAGAGCTGTTCCAGACCCTTTGCCGAAAGATACTGCGCCTGCACCGGGATGAGTGTGGCATCTGCCGCAGCCAGTGCGTTCACGGTCAGCATCCCAAGGCTGGGCATACAGTCCAGCAGGATATAGTCGTAGTCCTGTTTTGCGGTTTCCAGCACCTGTTTCAGCATCTTTTCACGGCTCATGGTGTTGACCAGAGCGACTTCCAGCCCGGCAAGCTCGATGTTTGCAGGAATGAGGTCAACGCCCTCGGCATGGTGCAGGATACCTTCGCCGGGTGGGATGAACTGGTCGTTCATGGTTTTCTGCATCAGGGTGGAGAGGGTCACGGGCAGCTCGTCCGGCTGCTGCCAGCCCATGCTGATGGTCAATGACCCCTGTGGGTCGCAGTCCACCAGAAGGACTTTCTTGCCTTCGTTGGCAAGCCCGACACCAAGGTTTTCGCAAGTGGTGCTTTTGCCAACCCCGCCTTTCTGGTTGGCGATGGCGATGATGGTTGCTTTCTTTTGAATAGGATCACCTCCTCAAGGATAAATCGTGATTGGTCTGGTTCTGGTAGCAGAGCTGCATGGTGGTCGGTGCGTTGTAGAGCGAAGTCAGTAGATATTGCTTCATGTTCCGGATCGGACTGCTGTTCTCTGCAAGGCACGTCAGTACAAAGCGGATATGGTCAGCGTTCAGCTTCATGAATCGGCCGCGAACGACTTCAGCCGGTTTATCGTCGCTGGCGATGCGGATCATTTTGCGCTTCGTACAGCAGGTGTCCACCAGAAGGTCTACGATCTGGTAGAGCGTATCCTCGTCATCCGGGCAGAGCCGGACCAAGAGGTCGATCTCCAGAGACTCCGTGAAATACTCCTCGAACCGTGTGCGGTCATCCCTCCCTTCGTTTTCATCCGGAAAGATAGGATCAGTCTTGCTCAATTCAGTATTATTCTTATCAGTCTTATTACATCGTGGTTTTGCAGGGTCTTGACAAGCGGTTTTCAAGCCTCCAGAATCGTCATTTTCACGATTCTGGAATCGCTCTTTTGAAGATTCTGACGAAAAGTTTTTGACATACACCAAACTTGGTTTGCCGAGACCTCGGCGTTTTCGTTCAATCAGACCAAAAGTTTCGAGTTCACGGAGAAGGTGAGTTGCTTTGTTGTCTGCGCAACACAGTACCCTCTTGACATCCTCGATCGTGAAAACGATGAAGACTCGTCCCTGCTCGTCCACCCAGTCGTTTTTGACGGACAGACTCATGCGGTCGAGCAGGATGCTGTAGAGCATTTTGGCGCTGGTCGAAAGTTTTTGAAAGCGTTCCTCCTCAAAAAGCACTTTTGGGATACGGTAGAAGGAAAAAGATTTGTTTGGACGGCTTTTGTAGTAGTCGAATGTCATGCGTGTGGACGGAGGATTTTCAACAATTGGAGTGCAGGCAAGTGCAAAACTGTCCCTCCTTTATAATAGTATAGAGTAAGAAAATGACGGTGGAGTTTGTCACAAAAACGGATAAAAAGAAAATGTGTTATTTTGAACGGATATTACGAAATGGAAAGAAAAATGGATGCCGCAAAAATAAAATGACGAAAATACGATGGTTCTTATGCTCTCATTTTTTCAAATGCACCACAGGCTGCGATCAAGAATCCCCGCAAGTAATCTGCGCTTGATTCTGCACTGAAAAACAAATAAATCAAAAGGCTCACCGCCAAATTGACGGTGAGCCTTTTTGTTTGTCTGCGTGATAGAGGAAAAGGAACATCACTGCATAGATGGAACGACGTATGTTGTGAAAATGATGAAAAAAGAAAAATATAGTATTGCAAAACTGTAAAAAAGGAGTATACTGGAGATGCGGATGACAAAATAAAACCAAATATAATATGATACATCCGTTGCCTGCATTTGCGGGCGTGATCCCCAAATTTAATACGAAGATGGGGCTTTCCCCGCCGTGCGGGGGTAATGGAGAAAATCAAAAAAAGGTGAAATGATCTTAAATAGGGGTGAAAATCTGTTTTATTGGACTATAATTTTGATATTCTCCATACAGAGAGTTTTTCGTGAACTCAAGAAGTGATGTTATGGAGGCGAAGCAATGGAACAAAAACCGCTGTCTTACGAAGTTCGTCTTTTCGCAGGGAAAACAGACCCGAACAACAGCGGTCTGTGGCTACCGCTCTGGATGCACCTGCGGGATACGGCAGGCATCATGCGCTATCTGGTACAGCAGTGGCTGCCGGAAAGTGTGCGCCGGAATCTTGGAATGGATGAAGATCAACTCATTCGAACTGCGGTATTTTTGGCTTTTGTGCATGATATTTCCAAAGCGTCAGTTGCTTTTCAGGGGGGGATATTGGAGCTTCTGCCCGAGGCAAAACAACGTCTGGAAAAATATACGGAGCTTTCTTATAACGTACAGGAAAAGAAATACTCGCATCATGCGCTGGCAGGCGAGGCGATCCTGTGGAGTTTGCGCTGTCCAAAAGGGTTGGCTTCGATCGTGGGAGCGCACCATGGGAAAACCCAGAGAACGGAGGAGATCATCGACCAGTTGGGCGGTGATGACCAAGACGATGCTTGCTATGAATCCAATTATTGGCCGGAAGGACGGGAGGATTTCTGGCGGGGCTGCTGGCAGGAGCTGTTCGACGATGCTTTATGGCGGAGCGGATTTTCCAGTGTGGAAGAATTGCCGCAGTTGTCCATCCCGGCAGAGCTTTTGTTGACAGGGCTGCTCATCATGGCGGACTGGATCGCAAGCAATCCCCGGTATTTTCCGCTGATCCCCGTCGAGGATCTTGGATCGGAGAGCCTTTATCCGGCTCGTGTGGAGCGGGCGTGGCAAAAGTTTGCGCCTACGTTCCCATGGGAAGTGATGCAGGCGGCGGCTGACCCGGAGACGTTTCAAGAACGGTTCGGTTTTCTACCGAATGAAGTACAGCAAGCGATGATCGCAGCAGCAGAGAGCGTGCAGACACCGGGACTTTTCATTCTGGAAGCACAGATGGGCGTTGGAAAAACGGAAGCCGCTCTGTCGGCGGCAGAGATTCTGGCGCAGCGCTGCGGAGAAGGCGGGATCTTCTTTGGTCTTCCGACGCAGGCGACCGCCAATGGCATCTTTGGGCGTTTGCTGGACTGGGCACAAAAGCAGTCGGATGGGACAGAATATTCCATTCGGTTGGCGCATGGCATGGCAGAGCTGAATGAAGAATACCTCAAATTGCAGCAGGACAGTGTGACGGTGGAAGAGGACGCAGAGGATGCCGAGAGCGGAGTGCTGGTGCATCAGTGGTTTCAGGGCAGCAAACAGGCACTTTTGGCGAACTTTGTGATCGGTACGGTGGATCAGCTTTTGATGGCAGCACTGAAACAAAAACACGTGATGCTGCGCCATCTCGGACTTGCAGGAAAGGTGGTGGTCATCGACGAGTGCCACGCCTATGATGCGTACATGAACTGCTACCTTGACCGGGCGCTGAACTGGCTGGGGAAATATAAGGTTCCGGTGATCCTGCTTTCAGCAACACTGCCCGCCAAGCGGCGTGCAGAGCTGGTGGCTGCATATCTGAACCAGAAAAAGATGCCGGATGAGCCTTGGCAGAGCTGCCGAAGCTATCCGCTGTTGACATGGACGGACGGAGACCGGGTAGAGCAGAGAAAGATCCCCCAGAATACGGAGCAACGTCGGGTGGAAGTGGAGCTTTTGAAGGAGGAACATCTGCCGGCAATGCTGCGGGATGCGCTGCGGGAAGGCGGCTGTGCAGGGGTGGTCGTCAATACGGTCAAGAAAGCACAAGCCATTGCAGGCCGCCTGCGGGAGGAATTACCGGGGTTTGAAGTGGTGGTGTTCCATGCACAGTTCCTGATGCCTGACCGTGCAGCCCGGGAAAAATGGCTGATGGAACGCATTGGGAAACATTCAACGCCTGCCCAGCGCAACCGCTTGATCGTAGTGGGTACGCAGGTTCTCGAGCAGTCGTTGGACGTAGATTGGGATGCGATGGTCACAGAGCTTTGCCCGATGGATCTGCTGCTGCAGCGCATCGGTAGACTCCACCGGCATACAGGGCGTGTGCGTCCAAAGCCGGTACAGAATGCTCGATGTGCGGTTTTGGATACTGGTACAGAAGAATTTGACGAGGGCAGTGCGGCAGTCTATGGCAAATGGCTGCTCTGGCGTACCCGACAGTTGTTGCCAAAGGAGATCCTGCTGCCGGGCGACATTGCCCGACTGGTACAGGATACATACAGTTGGGAGCCGGATAGCCTGCCTGCTGAAAAGAGGAGCTGTGCTATGAAGGAAGAATACACACAACAGCAGAAAGATACGAGAACCCGTGCGGACAACTTTACCGTGCTGCAGCCGGAGGATCACTGGGAAATGCCTTGGCGTGATGTGCTGGATGACTGGATGAAGAAAATCAGGATTCGGAGCGATGCGGGCGCTCGTGCCGCCGTGCGGGATGGAGACCCCTCCATTGATGTTCTGGTCATGATGCGGGACAGTGCGGGCAATATCTGCTTTTTGCCAGAAGCAGGAGAAACAGCAGGGCGCTGTGTTGCGCTGGATCAGCCGCCGCAGCCAGAAGAAGCGTTGCAGATCGCACGCCAGAAGCTGCGCCTGCCCGGATATTTCAGCAAAACCTGGACTGTGAGTGAAACCATTGACACACTGGAAGCAACGACCCGGAAACTCTTTGCGGCATGGCAGCTTTCCCCGATGCTGAAAGGGGAATTGATCCTGCTGCTGGATGAGCATCAAACGGCACATCTTGCCGGGCAGGTACTGCATTACGATCGTGAAGCTGGATTGACCTATTGGAAGGAGGATGAGGATGGAAACGATGGAATTTGATCTGCTGCGGGAACCGTGGGTCCGGGTGCGAACGCAGGACTATACGGTGAAGGAAGTCTCGCTGACCGATGCGCTGCTCCATGCGCATCAGTATGTGGATCTTGCAGGCGAGATGCCGACACAGGATGCCGCCATGCTGCGGCTGCTGCTGGCAGTGCTTCATACCGTATTTTCCCGCATGGATGTAAACGGAGAGCCCAAGCCGCTTGAAAAAACGGATGATGCGCTAGACCGCTGGGGCGAGCTGTGGCAGTTGGGACACTTTCCGGAAGAACCGCTTTGCAGCTATCTGGAACAATGGCAGGATCGCTTTTGGCTGTTTCACCCGGAGCGTCCCTTCTGGCAGGTGCCGGAAGCGAAGATCGGCACAGAATATACGGCGTCTAAATTGAACGGAGAACTTTCCGAAAGCAGCAATAAGCTGCGGCTGTTTTCTGCCTATGCAGGGGACGGCAAGGCGGGATTGAGCTATGCACAGGCTGCCCGCTGGCTTCTGAGTGTGAACGGCTACGATGACACCTCGGCAAAGCCAAAAGGAAAGGGACTGCCATCGGTGGGAGCCGGATGGCTGGGAAAGTTGGGCTATATTCAAGTGCAGGGAAAAAACCTGTTTGAAACGCTGATGCTGAATCTGGTCTTTTTAAAAGACGGTGAAAAGCCGTGGGAAGAAGATCGTCCATGCTGGGAGCTGGATACACCCCGCAGTGCGGAGCGAACGAAGATCGAGATGCCGGATAATCAGGCACAGCTGCTGACATTGCAATCCAGACGGCTTTTGCTCAGTCGGAGCGGAAAAACTGTGACAGGCTTTACCCTGCTGGGAGGCGATTTCTTCCAAAGGGAAGATGCGCTTGTAGAACAAATGACCGTCTGGCGGGATGCGGATCCTAAAAAGAGTCAAAAAACGGGTGTGCCGACCTTTGTGCCCAGCCGCCATGATCCTTCCAAACAGTTCTGGCGGGAGTTTCCTGCTGTATTCTGTGACGAAAAAGAAGGGGAACATAAACAGAGCCCCGGAGTGGTTGAATGGGTCAAACAGCTTCAGAATAATTGCAAATATCCAAAAAGAATGGTCAGTTTCAAGATCTGTGGCATGAAATACGGCGATAAGGATTTTTTTGTGAACGATTCGTTCAGCGACAGTCTGACCTTCCATGCGGGATTGCTGGAAGGGCTGAAGAAAAAGTGGCGCAAAAAGATCAATGAGCAGGTTGAAAAATGTGAGCAGGCGGCAAGGAGTGTTGATCATTTGGCAAAGGATCTTGCACTTGCATCCGGAGATAAAAACGATACCGGCTCGGAGGAAGCCCGTGCGCAGTTCTACTTCAGCATCGACCAGCCGTTCCGTCAGTGGCTGCAAGAAATTGACCCGGACAAGGATGATCTGATGCAAAAAATGGATGAGTGGCAGAAAACGGCGTATCGCATTGCGGCACAGCAGGGAGAAAAAATGGTCAAACAGGCGGGAGCGGCCGCATTTGTGGGGCGGAGGATCGTGAATGAAAAAGCAAAGACGAGCTATCTGTACACTGCGCCCAACGCTTACAACCGCTTTTTGTACGAACTGCGGAAGGTATATCCGAAAAACGATAAGGGAGGGACAACATGAAAGTAAATGATGTAAAGTCCTGTATGGTGCAGCAATTGCGCAGGCTGAAAGATCTGCCGGAGTCGCAAAGAAGGGCAGAGCTTGCCCGGCTGCGCCAGGGCGTAGGGCGCCGCCCCGGTGAGATGCCTGCCTTGTGGGGCAGCTTTTTGGTGCAGATGCCGAAGCCGCTGCAAGGTAGCGATGCTCCTTCGGAGGCAGAGTGGGCGATCTACCTGTCCCTGACGCTGTTTGCGCTGCATCAACAGGGAGAACAAGAGCGTTGTATGGATCAGCAGGGCAGGACGCTGGGCAGTGCAGTGCAGGAGCTGGCGAAAGTGTCCTGCGCACCCGGGCAGGAGTGGACCGAGAGCAGTGTGATCCGGCGGTTCAATGCGCTGGCGACCGCAGATTCTATGCCGGAGCTGGCACACCACCTGCGGGGAATGATCCAGTTGCTGCGCCGACAAAAGATCCCGCTGGACTATCCGCAGCTTGCAGCGGATCTGTATCGATTCCAGTTTGTGGAAGATGCTGCAAATGTCCGCTTGCAATGGGGACGTGACCTTTACCGTATTACGATGAACGAAACAGAAGAAAAGGAGAATTGAAATGGATACCAAGCGTTTGTATGTTGATTTTCATGTGCTGCAAACGGTTCCGCCGAGCTGCGTCAACCGTGATGATACCGGCAGTCCCAAAACCGCAGTCTATGGCGGCGCTGTCCGTGCCCGGGTCTCCTCTCAGGCGTGGAAGCATGCTGTGCGTGTGATGTTCACGGATGAAATGAGCGATACGGTGGACACCGGAAAGCGTACCAAGAAAAGTGCAGAGCTGGTAGCGGAGCAGATCGCTGCGCTTGCGCCGGAAAAAGATGCCGTCAAGCTGGCACAAAAGGTCATTGTGGATGCAGGCATCAAGAGTGACGACAAGGGGACCAAGGCATTGTTTTTCCTGAGCCAGGCACAGGCTAAAGCGCTGGCAAAGCTGGCGGTGGAAGAGTGCAAGGATAAGAAGCAGTACAAAGAGGCGTTGAAAGCCGAACCCTCTGTGGATATGGTGCTGTTCGGACGCATGGTGGCAGACGATCCTTCTCTGAATTATGATGCTGCCGCTCAGGTGTCGCACAGCATCTCGACCCATGCAGTGCAGAACGAGTTCGATTATTTTACGGCAGTGGACGATTGTGCACCGGAGGATAATGCGGGTGCAGGACACTTGGGAACGGTGGAGTACAACTCTGCCACCCTTTACCGCTATGCGACCGTCAATGTTATGGAGCTGGTAAAGATGCTGGGGGCAGAACGTGCCGCAGAAACCGTTCGCTCGTTTGGTGAGGCGTTCATCCGCTCTATGCCGACCGGTAAGCAGAACAGTTTTGCAAACCGTACCCTGCCGGATGCCGTGTATGTCACCTTGAGGGAGGATCAGCCGGTGAACCTTTGCGGAGCTTTTGAAAAGCCGGTGCGCAAGAGTGCGGAAGGCTATGCAGAGCCGTCCAAAACAGCCTTGATCCAGTATGCGAAAAAGGTTTACACCTGCTTTGCGGATGCTCCGGAGCAGAGCTTTACCGTGGGCTTTGGGCTGGAGGAGCTGGCACAGCCGATGCCGCTGAATGGGATGCTGAAAGAACTGGAAAAGGCCGTAAAGGAGAAACTGCCCGGGAATGAGGTGTGAGCATGGCGACCTTATTGCTTCGACTGGCTGCACCGTTGCAGTCGTGGGGATCGGACTCCAAATTTGAGACCCGAAAGACCAACCGGGTGCCGACCAAAAGCGGTGTGATCGGGTTGTTGGCGGCTGCACTGGGGCTGCGCAGGGACGACACGGCGGGGCTTGCCCGGCTGAATCGGCTGCGCTTTGCCGTGCGGACGGATCAGGAGGGGAGCCTGCTGGTGGATTTCCACACGGCGAAAAGCAGCAGCACATCGTACATCACCTACCGCCACTATTTGCAGGATGCGATCTTTCTGGCAGGGCTGGAAAGTGACGATGAAGCACTGCTGCGGGAACTGCAAGCGGCTCTGCGGCATCCGGTCTACCCGCTGTATCTGGGGCGGCGTTCCTGTCCGCCGACCCTGCCGCTCTGCCTTGGCATCCGCTCCGGTGAGCTGCTGGACGTTCTTCGGGCAGAGCCGCCGCTGTCACAGAAAAATGATTCGGTGCGGATGAACATTGTGGCAGATGCAGACCCGGCAGACCCGGCGGCGGTGCCGCAGCGTGATCTGGCAGAGTCCTTTAGCCCGGTGCATCGGCAGTATGGGTTCCGACCGGTGCGGGAGTTGTGGGTCGAAAAGCTGGAGATGCCGGAACAAACGGAACATGATGCAATGGCAGAATTGAGGGGGGACGTGTGATGTATTTGTCTCGTGCAGAGCTGGACCCTGCCCGCCGCAGCACGATGATGGCGCTGGCTTGTCCACAAAAGCTCCATGGTGCGGTGGAAAACTCGTTCCCTGGGGAGCGCCGCCGCAGGTTATGGCGGCTGGATACGCTGGGCGAAAAATTGTACCTGCTGCTCCTCAGTGAGGATGTGCCGGATCTGACCGGGCTGTGTGAGCAGTTCGGAACAGGAAGCCCGCCGGAGACCCGACCCTACGATCCGCTTTTGGAGCGTGTGACAGAAGGGAGCTGCTGGCAGTTCCGCCTGACGGCGAACCCGACCGAAAGCCGGAAAGATCCGGCGGATCCGATGGCACGTGGTGTGCTGAAACCCTGCTATCTGGAAGTGGAACAGGAAAAGTGGCTGCGGGAGCAGGCGGAAAAGCACGGCTTTTCCATCCCGGAAGAAGCCTTTCGGGCGACAAGAAAGCAGACGTATCACTTTCGAAAAAATGGAAAACGCCCGGTCACCCTGCTGGCTGTGACCTATGAGGGCGTCCTTCAGGTGACAGACCCGGAGAAGTTCCGTGAAATGTTGTGTCAAGGCGTTGGACGGGGCAAAGCCTACGGGCTTGGACTGATGACCATACTTCGTGGAGGGAACATCCATGGATGAAGTGCCGGGACTCATCCGCCCAGAGCTGCAAGCGCTCCCGCAGGTGAAGGATCGCATGACCTTTTTGTATCTGGAACACTGTACGCTGGGGCGCCAGGACGGTGCGATCACGGTGACGGACGAAAAAGGCATCGTTAAGATCCCGGCGGCTGGCATCTCGGTGCTGCTGCTTGGGCCCGGGACCCGTGTGACCCACCGTGCGATGGAGCTGATGGGAGACACCGGTGTAGGTGCTGTCTGGGTGGGAGAACATGGCGTGCGCTATTATGCCCATGGCCGACCGCTGACGACCCACGCACGGATGCTGATCCGTCAGGCGGAGCTTGTCAGCAACAGCCGGAAACATTTGGACGTTGTGCGGAAGATGTATCAACTGCGCTTTCCAGAAGAGGATGTTTCCGGTCTGACGATGCAGCAGCTCCGTGGCAGAGAAGGCAGCCGTGTGAGGCATGTCTACCGCAAAGCGTCCAAGGAATCCGGTGTGCCATGGAATGGGCGGCTGTACCGCCCGGAGGATTTCGCATCCGGAGATCCGGTCAACCAGGCACTTTCAGCCGGGCACGCCTGCCTATACGGTCTGGCTCACGCAGTGATCGTGGCGCTGGGCTGTGCGCCCGGGCTTGGATTTGTCCATGTTGGACATGAATGTTCGTTTGTATATGACATTGCAGATCTGTACAAAGCAGAGGTGACCATTCCGATCGCATTTGAGGTGGCAGCACAGGCACCGGAAGATCTGCCTGCTGTTGTGCGCAGACGTGTCCGGGATGCGATGGTGGAACATCATATTCTGGAACGGATGGTACACGACATCCGCTGGCTGTTGCTGACAGAAGAAGAACAGGCAGAGGAAAAGGAGGCCGTCTATCTCTGGGACAACAAAGTTGGTACCGTGGCAAACGGCATCAATTACTTTGGTCGGGGAGAAGGTGAGGGAACATCGTAGTGCTGACGATGACCAACTGCCCGCCCCGCTTGTGCGGAGATCTGTCCAAGTGGCTGTGTGAGATCAACACTGGCGTTTACGTGGGCAATGTGAGCAGCCGTGTCCGGGATGCGATCTGGGATCGTGTCTGCCAAAACCTGAAAAACGGGCAGGCAACGCTGGTATACACGGCGGCGGGCGAACAACGGATGGAGTTCCGTACCCACAATACCAGCTGGGAGGTCGTGGATTATGACGGGATCAAGCTGATGCGCCGTCCGCTGCCGCAGACGCAGATGGAAGCCGTTGACCTGAAACCGGGGTTCAGCAAGGCGGCAAAGTACCAGATGGCGCAGCGAATGGCGCAGAAAACGCCGCACACACCCGGCAAAAACGACTATACCGTGATCGATCTGGAAACGACCGG
>CAYXQN010000017.1:0-25159 GCA_964466825.1 uncultured Faecalibacterium sp.
CGTAGCCGCCCAGACGCTGAGCGATCTTATAGCCGATGTTGCCGGCCTCGATGCAGGGGAACACGAAGGTGTTTGCCTGGCCAGCAACCTTGCTGCCCTTGCACTTGGTCTGTGCAACTTCAGGAGAAACAGCAGCGTCAAACTGCAGCTCACCGTCCACAGCCAGCTCAGGATCCAGCTCCTGTGCTTTGATGACAGCATCGTGGCTCAGAGCAACCGTGCCGCCCTTGCCGGAGCCCTTAGTGGAGAAGCTCAGCACAGCAACCTTCGGGTCGATGCCGAACAGCTTAGCGGTCTTAGCAGTCTCAACGGCCACTTCAGCCAGCTTTTCAGCAGCAGCGACCTTAACTTCGCCGGTAGCCTTATCGACCGTATCAGTATAGTCGATATTAACAGCACAGTCGCCCATAGCAATGCGCTTCAGACCTTCTTCGCCAAAGTCGCGATCCAGAATGAAGCAAGAGCTGACCAGGTGAGCACCCTTCTTGGTCTTGACCAGCTGCAGAGCAGGACGGATGGTATCTGCGGTAGAGTAGGTGGCGCCGCCCAGCAGGCAGTCTGCCTTGCCCATCTTGACCAGCATGGTGCCAAAGTAGTTGCCCTTGCGCAGCATAGCAGCGCACTCCTCTGCGGACTGCTTACCTTTACGCAGCTCGACCATGGTGTTGACCATCTCATCAAAATCGGCGTAGGTTGCAGGATCAACGATCTCGGCAGCAGAAATATCAAAACCGCCCTCTGCTGCAGCAGCCTTGCACTCTGCCTCGTTGCCCACCAGAATGACCTTGAGCACACCCTCGGCCAGCAGCTTTGCAGCGGCCTCCAGAATGCGGGCATCATTGCCCTCCGTGAAAACGATCGTCTTAGGATTTGCCTTCAGCTGCTCAACCAGCGGTGCAAACATATCAGCCATTATGATTACCTCCGAATATACATTCCAAAATGTCTTCCATGTGTTGGACACAAGGAAGTTCTTTCTTCTTTATTCTAGCACAGACCAAAAAAAGTTCAAGACAAAAAGAGGACAAAAACTGTTTTTTATGCTATATTTCAAGAGAAGCGATTTTGACCGGGTATGAAATACTGGTTATGATATTCAAAAGGGAGAGATCATACTATGGATCTGGATAGTTTGAAAACCGCGTGCCTTGCCTGTCGCCGTTGCGAGCTGTGTGAGACACGCACCAATGTTGTCTTTGGACAGGGTGTTCCAAATGCAGAAGTTCTGTTTGTCGGCGAAGGGCCTGGTCAAAGCGAGGATGAGCAGGGCTTGCCGTTTGTAGGACGAAGCGGACAGCTTCTGGATCAGTACTTGTTTGCAATTGATCTTGAACGCACCAAAAACTGTTACATTGCCAACATTGTAAAATGCCGTCCGCCACAAAACCGCGACCCGCTTCCTGCCGAGAGCGAAGCCTGTATGCCGTGGCTGAGAGAGCAGTTCCGCCTGCTCCGCCCCAAAATCGTGGTTTGCCTCGGTCGTGTTGCCGCACAGCGGATGATTCGTCAGGATTTTTCCGTAACAAGGGAGCATGGACAGTTCATCGAAAAAAACGGCGTATTATTTATGGGAACATTCCATCCCGCAGCTCTTTTGCGCAGTCCACAAAACAAGCCGGCTGCTTTTTCGGATTTTGTTGCCTTGCGGGACACGATCCATGCAGTGTGCTCCCATACGTATCAAGGCTGAAGATGTTTATTGTATCATCCTATCACACTTTTGCATATTGTAGAGCAAAAGTGAGGTGTTTTGGATGGCAACTGTTGTGCATCATTCCATCGATTTCTTTCTTGGCACGACCACTCCTGCCGGGTTTAAGGGGTACTTCGAATCTCTGCGTCGGGAAAGTGGTATGCAGATGTATCTGCTCAAAAGCGGACCCGGCTGTGGGAAGTCTACCCTAATGAAGCGCTTGGCGCATCAGGCTGAGCAATGCGGAATACTGACAGAACGCATCCATTGTGCAAGTGATCCGGACAGCCTGGACGGAGTCGTTCTTCCTGAAGCCGACCGTTCCATTGTTGATGCAACTCCTCCCCATTCTTTGGAGCCAGCAGCTCCCGGAGCAGATGAAGTTGTGATCAGTCTGTATCACACGCTCGACACACCAGCACTGCACTCACATATCGGCGAAATAAAAAAACTGTTTGAATGCAATACCGCTCTGCGTGCCCGCGCTGCCCGATATGTAGCATCGGCTGGCAGCCTTTTACTGGATAGCCGCCGGGCAGAGGCCTGCTGCGCTGATTTTGAGAAAGTACGGCATTATGTAAAGCGGCTTTGCGCCCGCCTTTTACCTCGGACGGATCGCCCCGGCCGGGAATCTTTAAGGCTTCTTTCCGCCATGACACCAAAAGGAGAAGTGTTTTACCAAAACACCGTGCAAAGCTTTGCGGATAAGATCATCGTGTTTCGGGATGAATATGGTGCAGTTTCACGGCTTTTACTGGAACTGATCCGTGCCGAAGCTTTGACCAGAGGCTATGAGCTTATCACCTGTCCATGCGCCATGCACCCGGAAGACAAAATCGACCATATTATTATACCGGCCCTTCGGCTTGCATTTATGACCGACAATTCCTGGCATCCGGTGCATCTCTCCGGGATACAATCTGTACGATGCAGCCGTTTTTTAGATCGTGAACATCTGGCCGGATACCGTGCAAGACTACGCTTTAACCAGCGCGCCTGTGCCGAATTGCTGGAGCAAGCCAGTACATTGATGGCGCAGGCCAAAAGCTGTCACGATGAACTTGAGACCTACTATCGTTCCGCTGTTGATTTTGCAGAAGTCGACCGTATTGCTGACGACTGTGCAGCCTTCCTGGGCTTGAATGAAGCATCGCCCGGAACCGAAGTGAACTGAGGTGACCTCCAATGTCCAATATCCGTTTGTCTGTTCGTCAACTGGTAGAATTTTTGATGCGGACCGGCAGCATTGACAGTCGTTTTACCGGCTTTGATCGTGCCAACGAAGGCGCGCGCATTCACCGAAAATTGCAAAAGAATGCAGGCGATGGATATCGGGCAGAAGTATTTTTGCGCAGTGAACAGCGACTCGAAGATATCGATTTTACAATAGAAGGCCGTGCCGACGGTATCTTTGTCAATGAATGTGGGCTCACCGTCATTGATGAGATCAAAACAACAGCTGTTCCATACGAAGACATCCAGGAAGAGATGAATCCCTGCCATTGGGCGCAAGGCATGGTCTATGGTGCGATCTATGCGCAGCAACAGGCGTTGGATGCATTGGGCATCCAGTTGACTTATTATCAAATTGATACAGATCAGGTCAAACGTTTTTGCAAACAGTATTCCTCAGCGGAGCTGGTTTCTTTTTTTCTGAAACTGCTGCAGGAGTATCTCCCCTGGGCAAGGCTCCAGTCCGAATGGAAGATCCAACGCGATCAAAGCCTTGCATCGCTCCCCTTTCCTTTTGCAGAATACCGTCCCGGACAGCGTGCACTTGCCGGTGAGATCTATCGCACCTGTGTCGCAGGCAAAACAGACGAGCACAAAGGCGGCACACGATTATTCTGTCAGGCTCCAACCGGAATCGGAAAAACGATGAGCGCAATTTTTCCTGCTTTGCGTGCGATTGGCACACAAAACGGCGAAAAGCTATTTTACTTTACAGCCAGGAACACGACGCAAAGCGCAGCTGAAGATGCCATTGCCCGGCTGCGGCTTTCCGCACCCAAGCTTTGCCTGCGCAGTATAACACTGACCGCAAAGGAAAAAGTGTGTCTGCATCCGGATTCCGAGGGACATCCAGCCTGTTTACCGGAAGTCTGTCCCTATGCCAATGGCTACTACGACCGCCTGAAAAACGCACTCCGCTCTTTGTTAGATTCATCCGGCAGTTTTGACCGCCCGGCATTGACCAATGCCGCTCAGCAGCACACAGTCTGTCCGTTTGAACTGGCGCTCGATCTGAGCAGTTGGTGTGATGTGATCATTGGCGATTATAACTATCTGTTTGACCCGGTCGTTCATTTGAAGCGCTTTTTTGACAGTCCGGGTGAGTGGCTGTTCCTGCTGGATGAAGCGCACAATTTACCCGATCGAACCCGTGCGATGTACTCTGCTTCGTTCTCTAAAAGCTGCCTGACTGATGCAAAGCGCGCACTCGGAAAGGGCAAAAGTTCCTTAAAAACGGCATTGATAAAAGCTGACAAGGCCCTTTTAGCGGCACGGCGCACCTGTGCAAAGCTTTTTCCGTCGAAGCATCAGCAGGGACTTCCGGTTGATGATTCCGTCCAACAGACCAGCTTGCTGGAGGAAGCACCAAGTCTTGATCTTTCTTTGCCAGAACCGCTGTTTGTTCAGGACGGAACACTCTTTTTTCAGGATCTGCCAGAGAATGTCCTATCGCCTCTACGTGCATTAATAGTCCCTTTGCAAGACTGGTTGGAAGCAAATCCTGATGAGGCTGCACATCCAAAGCTTCTGGAATTGTATTTTTCCGTACAGGATCTGATTCGTACTGCCGATCGTTATGATGATCATTTTATTACACAGATGACGGTCCATCACAGCGATCTTCTGCTGTCGTTACTTTGTCTGGATCCATCCTCTTTTGTTAACACAAGTCTTTCTATGGGACGTTGTTCTGCACTGTTCAGTGCCACACTCACCCCACCGGGTTATTACCGCAGTGTGTTAGGCTGCACCGACGCCCGAGCAGTTGCGTTGGAAAGTCCTTTTCCGCAGGAATATTTAGGTCTATATTGTTTATCTTCTGTTTCTACCCGATACCGTGACCGAGAATCACGCATTGCCACTGTCTCGGATGCACTTGCAACGCTGATGTGCAGCAAGACCGGCAATTATCTTGCTTTTTTTCCGAGTTATGCATATCTGAAACAGGTCCACGAAGATTTTACCGCACGCTATCACAACCTTGCCACGATCGTTCAGCAAAGCAATGCTACTGAGGATGAGCGCAAATCATTTTTAGCTCAATTCAAACAACAGCCTTCCTCCTCTCTAATGGGATTTGCTGTCATGGGCGGAATCTTTGGTGAAGGGATCGATCTTGCTGGTGATCGTCTTATCGGCTGCGCCATTGTCGGAGTCGGTCTGCCACAGGTCAGCCCAAAGCAAGAAATGCTCCGGTATTACTACGACAAACACGGAGGCAATGGATTCGACTACGCTTATCGTTTTCCGGGTATGAACAAAGTCCTGCAGGCAGCAGGTCGTGTCATCCGTACGCCAGAGGACAAAGGCGTTGTCCTGCTGTTGGACGATCGGTTTGCTCAGCCGGAATATGCACGGCTGTTCCCTCCAAACTGGAGGCATTTACAGTATCTTTCCTCTACAGCTGAGTTGAAGAATCAGCTCAGTACCTTTTGGCATATCTGAACAAAAAGGACCACTGCCCATTTTATTTTGGGGCAGTGGTCCTTTCTTTATTTGTTCAACAGTGTCTCCCAAGCGGGCATCTCGGCTCTCAATTTTTCCCACGCAGGCATTGCAATACCGCCCTGTCGACGCAGCACCTCAAACGCCTCATCCATATAATGAATTTCCGGAACCGCATTCATTGCATGGTCAGTGGCACACAGCCGTCCCAACGGAGTTTTACACAAGGTCCAGATCATTGCCTCCATTTTTCGGCGTTCCTGTGCACCCGGCTGATAGTATTCTGTATTCTCGGCATCATTGACCGGGATCCCTGCAGCCTTCAGCATCAGGCAGCCTTCATACGCTGCATCTAAAATCAATGCCCGCTGCTGTTTTGTAGCACGATGTAGATCACCACCGCAGGCATAGCTCACATAACAGACCGGAAGAATCAGTGCCAGATGGCATTTGAGCCATTCATCCATATCCCCATAGAAGACCAGCTTATACTTTACACCGTCAAACGCCGCCTGAACCCTCTGGCGGAATACTCCGGACAACGGCGCTGTTGCTCCACCGATCGTCATGCCGGCTCCCAAGTGAACACTAACTACACGGTCGTGTTCTCTGCGTCCACCAGTACTTTGAAAACCGAAGCCAATGCGGTCTGCCGGACGCTGAAGTACTTCCAACACCTGTTTTGCTTGAGGATCATTGCCCACAAAGACAATATATTCGCTTTTATTCGCCTTCAGGGTCGGCAGAACTTCCGGAAGTTGACAGGCTTGCATCACCACAAAGATCAAATCATATTGATCATCCGGCTCAAGGATTTCAATGGTCTGCACACGGTCAGTCGTCGTCTTACATTGAGCCCAGTGACGGATGACCAGTCCCGTTTGATCGATCCGCTCCTTCCATTCACCTCGAGCCAGCAATGTGACCACATTCTTTTTGTTCTGCAACAGCCGATGAGCCAGCTCGCAGCCCAACACACCTGCGCCATAAACCAAGATCCTCATTTCGATGCGCCTCCTTTGTATCCTTACAGGATCATCGCTTAAAAAAAGAAAGGATTCCTTTCTTTTCATAGGGTGCACTAACGATTTTTTGAACCGTATATTCGGTATCATTGATAGCTGCTTGCAATGCCGCCTGTTCCAGCGGCTGCTCCGAAAGGATCACTGTCTGCCCTTTTGAACAAGAAGATGATACCTTTTTTATCTGCGGAAATGATTTGCGCACAGCTTCATTGATATGACTCTCACACATACTGCACATCATCCCGTCAACAGTCAGTTTTGTTTTGATCATCAGTTCCCTCCTCCAAGCCTCATGCCGTTAGGAACAGCTAACCACAACTCCCATAAAACCGCCGTCCATAGGGAAAGCCCCTGACGGCGGTACAGAGCTTTCCTCTTTCATGCAGTGTTCGTCAGCTCAAGTTCACAATCATTCTGTTTTTAGAATAGCACACGAACACTTAAAACGCAAGTATTCCATTACGCTTTTTCAGACCTCAAAATTGAATGAAGAACACCTTGACACACCGGTCATCATTTGGTATACTCCATTTAGTTTGTTTTGACAAACATACCGTTTGTAACAGAACGGTGTTTATTTTTGCACAAAAGTTAGCCGCATCTAACATTTGTCGTGTTCAATGGAAAGGAACTCATATGAATCAGCTCAAAAGAATGTTGTTTATCGTTGTTGGCAGCATCAGTCTCGTCTTAGGCACGATCGGTGTTGTACTACCCATTCTGCCCACCGTACCATTTTATCTGCTTACGGCGTTCTGTTTTGCAAACAGTTCTCAGCGTCTTCACGATTGGTTCATTGCGACCACGCTTTACAAAAAATACATCGGCACCTATATGCGCCGTCATGGGATGACCCTGCGGGCGAAGCTGGTACTGATCGGGACCGTCACAGCCATCATGCTGCCCGGCTTTATCATGATGAAGAATGTCCCTGTTGGCCGGGCGATCATGGCGATCGTCTGGGTCGGTCACATCATCTACTTTGGCTTCAAAGTGCGGACCATCTCCCAGCAAGAGGCTGACGAAGCTATGGCGCAGGCTATGCAGGAGTAATCTGAAAACACTCTATATACCAGGCCCCCTCCCCTTCTGTACCACGGACAGGGAAGGGCTTTGTCTTTTCAGGAAACCAGCCAACTTGGCCTTTCGCAAACTAAAACAAGTATTTTATCCGGGCATAGTGCTATTGACCGGCTCTCCACGAACAAGCATCTATTGATTTTTTTGAGGGAGAGTGATACACTCACATCAACCGAATAAAAGAAAGAGGACATTCGAAGATGATTCAATTGCTAACTTCTGTCATTGGGCAGCGTGGAACCAGTGCTCTGGGTTTCCTGCTGGCGTTCGCACTTACCGCCATTGCGGACTCTGCCTTCCGGGATAAACTTCCGCAGGATCACGGCCGTGCCTTTGCAGTCAACGGTGAGCTTTCCAAAGGCAAGGCTCGCGGTTCTGGTCTGATTTTTGTCTTGTGCATCGCACTGGTCTCCTTGGCGTTTCTCCCCTTCCGGACGGAGTATCTTATTTATACGGTCCTTCTGATCGCATCTATGCTGTCCGGCTATTTAGACGATGCGGCAGAAACAGCTTGGAACGAATACAAAAAAGGCATCATCGATTTTGTGATCGCAGCCGCAGCTGGCGTAACCTACCTAAACTTCAACGGCTGCAAAGTATACTTTTTGCAGTGGAGCTTTACGCTGCCGTATGCAGTCTATCTGCTGCTGATCGTTATCCTGATCTGGGCCAGCATCAATGTTGTCAACTGCACTGATGGCGTGGACGGTCTGTCGGCAAGCCTGGCAGTCGTAACCATCGGCACTTTCCTGCTCGCCTATCCGGTAGAGCTTGGCGAGTATTCTACGGCAGGTGTAGTCTTTATTGGCGCACTGTTGGCTTATCTGTGGTCCAATGCCAAACCTTCTACCATTCTGATGGGAGATGCCGGCAGCCGTGCCATGGGCTTTTTCATTGCGATCCTCGCTTTGAAGAGCAATCACCCTTTTGCGTTCCTTCTGGCCGCATTGGTCTTTATCGTAGATGGCAGCCTGGGTATTTTGAAAATCAGCCTCAAGCGTTTTCTGCACATCTGGATCCTGAAAAACACCCTGACTCCCATCCATGACCATGTGCGCAAGCGCAAAGGCTGGAGCGATGAGCAGGTGGTCATGCGCTGGTTGATCCTGCAGTGCGTAGCATCCGCCGTCCTGCTGCTGGTAGCATAACAGTCCAAATTGAAAAACCGGACATCTGTTCAGAGCACACTGCTCTGTCAGATGTCCGGTTTTTATTGTTATCGCTCTGCGTATTTGGCAGCCGCCTGCACAACATGACCTACCAGAACAGAAGTTGTTACTGTGCCAACACCACCCGGCACCGGCGTGATCGCATCAACCACTGGTTCTGCACTTGAAAAATCCACATCGCCGCACAGCTTGCCTTCTTCGTTGATATGGATGCCCACATCCACAACAGTCTGTCCTGTGCTCAAAAAGCTTCCGTTCACCGCACCTGCTTTTCCCATTGCAACAACAACAACGTCAGCCTGCTTGCAAATTCCTTCAAGGTTTTGCGTCCGGGAATTACAAAGCGTTACAGTGGCATTTGCTTTATCCAACATCATTGCAACCGGTTTGCCTACTACAAGGCTGCGTCCTACAACAACCGCACGCTTACCAGAAAGCGGGACATTATAGTACTTTAAAATTTCCATACAAGCCTGTGCAGTGCAAGGTGCGTAGCCAAGCTCCGTGTTCGTAAATACTCCTGCCAAGGAACCATCTGTAATACCGTCGATATCCTTTTCTGGCGCTAATGCCGCACGGATGGTACGATCATCAAACTGTTTGGGCAGCGGACGAAACAGAAGACAGCCGTGGATGCGATCATCCTCATTGATCTTTTTAATCACCTGCAGCAGTTCTTCCTGCGTTGCTTCAGCGGACAAAACGATCTGCTGTACCTCCACACCCACTTTACTGCACCGGGCAATTACTCCTCGTTCATACGAAAGATCATCTTCTCGCTCGCCCACACGCACCACTGCCAGAGTCGGTACGATCCCTTTTGCCCGGAGCTGTACACATTGTGCAGCATTTGCTTCGTTCATTGCAGCTACTACAGGCGCGCCCTTCAAAATCGTTGCCATGATCAAATTCCCTCTTTCTCGGTCTATCTTATCGCAATGCAGAATTTACAGCTTTGAACACCGCATCTGCGCGGGGACAAAACTCTGCCAAAAGCTTATCGGCCTGTGCGTCCAGCTGTGCTGCACGGTCGCGGTCCGTCATTGATCTCGTATTGATATAAACATTCAAACTTGCAGCCTGCAGTGCTGCCTTGCACAAAACTGCTGCACAGCCTGCATCTGATACAGCCATCACGCTTCCCTTTGCAGCATACTCCTCTACCAGTGCGATACCTTCTGCACACTTTTGCATGATACATAAAGGCACCATACAGGCTGCATCCAGCGCATCTTCCATCACTGTGTTCTTGTATGCGATCTGCTCCGGTGTATCTTTCGGCAACTTGTATGCTGCAGCAAGTGGAGCAAACGCCTCTGCATCTTTCTGTACAAGTGCCTCCAGCTCCCGGCGGAGAAGAAAAGCCTGCTCATTCAGGCGGCAGACATCCGCTTCTACCGCTGCATACTTCTTTTTACCCACGGTCAGACAGCCCACCATATTGCCCAGTGCCACGCCCGCAGCACCCACCAGAGCTGCCGCACCGCCGCCACCCGGCGTAGCCGATTTTGAAGCAAGCTCCTCCAAAAAGAGCTCGCAGCTTTTTGTTGTCATTTCCATGTATAGATCCCTCTTTCTGTCACAAATGCATCCAGCCTTTGGTCATGCGGTTCCACTGCTACTGATCCAACACGCTGCGCTTCGTAGGCAACCCCGATCTTCTTCACCTGCGTGCAGCGCTGCAGAAAACGGTCATAATAGCCTTTTCCCATTCCGATCCTGTGGCATTCAGCATCAAATGCCGTGCAGGGCACCAGAACCAGATCCAACTGCTCCGGCGCAAGGAGCCTTGAACGCTCCAGGACAGGTGTACGGATGCCGTACATTCCTTTTTCCCAACCATCCGGGTCTGGCACTGCAGCAATAAGCTGAAAATCTGCTGTACATACCGGATAGGCAACCGTCTTCCCACGCTCTGCCGCCCATACAGCAAGTTCGGCCAGATCCGCTTCGCTTCCAAAAGCCGCATAGAGCATGATCGTATGTGCGTTGCAGAAATCGTCCAGAAGTGCAAGATTCTGACACAATGCCCTATTTGCTTTGACCCTTTGTGTCTCTGTGAGTGCCCGCCGGGCTAAGCAGCCCATTTTGCGTTGAGCATCTTTTTGTATCCCGGTCTGCACACAAAACACCTCACTTCACCTATAAAGCTGCAAACCTGAAATAATATACAACCATATCAGAAAATTCTAGCAATATAATAAGCTCTTCCGCTTTGAATTGCAAGCCTTTTGGTGAAAACATGGTTGAAGGATTTTTTTGTTTCTGCTATGATAATAAAAAGCGCTTCGGCACAGAAGTCGCTGTGCAAACGCTTTTGCAGGACAGAACTTTGTCTGAAAGAGAGGGGTTTGTTATGTATAAGGAAATGATGGATAGCATTGGTCTGGTGAATACGGTAGACCCGGAACTTGCAGCAGCGATGGACCGGGAACTGGTACGCCAGCGCCAGAATATCGAACTGATTGCCAGCGAGAATATTGTTTCGCCGGCTGTCATGGCCGCAATGGGCAGTATCCTGACCAACAAATACGCTGAAGGTCTGCCCGGCAAGCGCTACTACGGCGGCTGTGCTTATGTAGACGAGGTCGAGAACATTGCTATCCAGCGCGCGTGCGAGCTGTTTGGAGCCAAGTATGCAAACGTTCAGCCTCATTCTGGCGCTCAGGCCAACCTTGCGGTCTATTTTGCGCTGCTTGAACTGGGCGATACTGTGATGGGCATGGACCTGTCGCAGGGCGGTCACCTGACTCACGGTTCTCCAGTGAATATGTCCGGCAAGAACTACAACTTTGTCTCTTACGGTGTCAATGCCGACGGCGAGATCGACTACGCTGAATTGGAAAAACAGGTCAAGAAAGTTCGTCCCAAAATGATCGTAGCAGGTGCCTCTGCTTATCCCCGTGCCATTGATTTTGAAAGAATCGCTCAGATCGCTCATGGCTACGGTGCCTATCTGATGGTGGATATGGCTCATATTGCCGGCCTTGTAGCAGGTGGTTATCATCAAAGCCCTGTTCCCTACGCTGACGTAGTAACTACAACCACTCATAAGACGCTTCGCGGTCCCCGCGGTGGTTTGATCCTGACCAACAATCCTATCATTGCCAAGCGCATCAACTCGGCGGTATTCCCCGGCACACAGGGCGGCCCCCTGGAGCACGTGATTGCGGCCAAAGCGGTCTGCTTTGGCGAGGCACTCAAGCCTGAGTTCAAAGATTATGCCCGTAAAATCGTAGAAAATGCACAGGCAATGGCTGCGCAACTCCAGGCACGAGGCGTCAAGCTGGTGTCCGGCGGTACCGACAACCACCTGATGCTGGTTGATCTGCGAGACGAGGAATGCACCGGCAAGGAACTGGAAGCTCGGCTGGACAGCGTACATATTACGGCAAACAAAAACACGGTCCCCGGCGAGACACGCAGCCCCTTTGTGACCTCCGGCGTCCGTCTGGGTACCCCGGCTGTCACAACCCGTGGCATGGGTGTAGAAGAGATGAAGATCATCGCAGATTGCATTGCAGACTGCATCTGGCACTATGACGAGAAGAAAGACGAGATCTCGGCACGCGTACTGCAGCTGACCAAAGACTTTCCTCTGTATCAGTAAAACCAGTTTTTAATGAATCAAGTGCTCTGCAACTCACAAATAGATTCTTTGTAAATGCAAAACCCTGTATGCGGCAAAAGTCATCGCATACAGGGTTTTATCTTTCAGGATGTCACAGCGCCTTTGATTATTTTTTTCCATGAAGGATCGGCGACAACGGCTTATAGATCATTACACAGATCGCCGCATCCAGCAGTCCTTTGACAAGGGTAAACGGCATATTGAAAATCAACAGGCATTTGATCAGACTGTCTGCCGCAGGCAGAATTGCCTGGTACATTCCCAAAATGACTTCCAGGGGCATATTGTAAAATGTTATATATGCAGGATATGTGATAAAGTAGTTAGACGGCACACTGAACAACGCCATAACAATTGCTCCTGCAACCGCACCCAAAATAGCACTCTTACGGTTTTTATGACGCTTATAGACCCAACCTGCTGTTGCTGCAAAAACAGCGCCCATCATGAAGTTTCCAATTTCTCCGGCACAGGCAGTAGATGTCCCCTTGATGACGATGTGCAGCAGATTTTTCACAAAGCTGATGACCACACCATACCACGGTCCCAGTGCAAACGCTCCCAGCAATGCCGGCAAATCCGAGATGTCCATCTTGACAAATGACGGGATAAGCAGCGGGATCGGGAACTCAACAAACATCAGGATGAAGGCTATTGCACTGAGCATTGCTGCAACGATCAGATCATGGGTCTTGTTTTTTCGCATAATGTTACCTCCCTTTGGGGCCAAAATCCCCTTCATACATCATATGAAAGCTCTTTTCGCATGGAAACCGAAAAAGCGGGAGACAAACACAACACGCCCTGCTGCACCAAAAGTACAACAGGGCGTGTAGACACAAAATTTGTCTGCCGTTTCTTGCATCCGGACTATACCGTTGGTCCCGGAGTCACACCGGGTCAGCACCCTTGCGGGTGGTCGCGGACTTTACCGCCAGTGGGGAATTGCACCCCGCCCTGAAACGAACTTTCTTGCCCAGAGTATAGCGCACTCTTATTGTGTTGTCAAGCGTTGCTTTAATCCGCTTTTACTCAACGGTTCTTCTTGCCTGAGTCTGCAGTTTATGCTATGATAAAATCATCGTGTAAAAATCCTGGAGGTCAATTATGTTTTTTTTGATCCGTGATCTAAGTTTTGAGCTTGGCGCCTTTTACCTGCAAGGCTGGCTCGCATTTGCAGCCCGTCTGGTATGTGCGCTGCTTCTCTTTGGTGCAGGCCAACTTGTACGTCGTTGGCTGAGTCGTCATCTCCTGCCACATCTTCAAACCTTGCACTGGCGTATTGCAGCTGCCCCGATCCTGCTGCGGAGCTTTGCACAACCTGCAGAGCAATTGGCTTCCGTCGTTGGTATCTACCTGGCACTCATTAGTCTTCCGTGGGCCATTCCGATTGTACCAACACTGCTCAATACTGCATTTGAGATCGCTATTACTTTTTTATTGTGCAAAGGCCTGTACGCTGCATCCGCTCTCACCGATCTGTTGTTGAGCAGCTGTGGCGAGGAAGTCCGCACCAACAAAACCGTCCATACTCTGCTCAACAAAGTATACAAGGTCCTTGTGGTCATTTTGGGCATCATGACAATCGCACAGGAGACTGGTCTGCCGGTTGGCAGTTTTGTGGCCAGTGCAGGGCTTGCCGGTCTGACCGTATCACTCGCTGCACAGGATACCGCCAAAAATCTGTTCAGCGGTTTTGTGATCTTGTTGGACCATCCTTTCTCGGTCGGCGACTGGATCATTGTTGAAGATGTGGAAGGCGAAGTTATTGATATCAATTTTCGTTCCACAAAGGTCCGTGCCCTCGATAACTCTGTTTTCATTCTCACCAACAGCAAAGTGAGCGACGCCACCATTAAAAATGCAGCCCTGCGCAACAAGCGGCTCTATCGTTTTACACTCAGTGTTCCGTACAGCACTCCCCGCCCACAGCTGGAATCTTTGATGAAAGATTTGAATGCGATGTTGTGCACAGCTCCGACAACATACGAAGATTCTGTCATCGTCAAGCTCTCCGGCTTTGGCTCTTCGGGCATTGAGATCCTTGTATCTGCTTACCTTCGCACAGCTAATACCAATGTGTTCCTGCAGATGCAAAACGATTTGAATCTGGAATTGATGGATGTTATGAAACGCAACGGTGTTTCTTTCTCCCTGCCATCGACAAATGTTTTTTTGGAATGTAAAAACAGCTGATCTGTTTTTCTGCCCGCCGTCCGTTTTGGACAGCGGGCTTTTTTAAAATGCAACATCCAGAGCCATCATCAAAGCAAACCCCAATACTACGCTCACCACACCGGTCATCTCATCCGATTCAACTGCATCTGGTATCATCTCTTGCGTGGTCACACAAACCATACACCCTGCCGCCGCACTCATAAGCCATGGAAGGGCAGCACCCACCCACTCAGCCAGCAAAAAAGCCAGCACTGCACCCAGAGGCTCCACAATGCCAGAAGCAGCTCCTGCGCAAAACGCTTGCCATCGAGTCCGTTTGCCATCCGCCAGCGGCAGACTGACCGCCGCACCTTCCGGGATGTTCTGCAGCCCGATACCTAAACTGAGCGCCAATGCTCCACTGATCGCATCCGGCTGGCCGGACAACGCCAGCGCTGCTGCAAGCCCTACTACCATTCCTTCCGGCAGATTGTGGAGCGTAACGGCAAGGATCATCTTTCCACCCGGATGGTTATTCCCTTCCAAGAGTTCTCCTGCAATCGTCTCAAGCCTCAAAAGACCCACTGCACCCAAGATCAGCCCCAGAGCAGACGGGATCCACGCAGGGATCGTGCTGCCCTTTGCGCGTTCGATGGCTGGCAGCAGCAGGCTCCAAACGCTGGCTGCCAGCATAATGCCCGCAGCCATTCCGGTAAAGATCCTCTGAGTCGCCTGTGGAGCTGATTTCCTTAACAAAAAGACACCGGCCGCACCAAGTGTTGTACAGAGTGCGGGCAGCAAGACGATCCAAACACAGAACAAGATCGTTTTCAAAAGCCATTCCCCCTTTTTCCGGTGTATGAAAAGAAGATGGGAAAGGTTCTTATGATCTTCGGTTTTCTAAGCCATAAATCAATACTCAATGCCCTTGCGTGCAGCAATGCCTTTTTGATAGGGGTGACGGTGGCACTTCATTTCGGTCACATAATCTGCCACCTGCAGCATCCAATCAGGCGGTGTGTGTGCAGTCAGTACACACTCCTGCCCTGAAGGCCGCTGCAGCACAGCCTTCTGCAACAGCCCCATATCCACCATATTCAGTTCCCAGGCGCTGCCTGCTTCATCCAAAATCAGCAGATCCGCTGGACACTCCAATGCCTTTTTCAGATTTTCTGTTTGCAGATCACGGGTATGATTTTCTTCAGCTTCATTCATCTGGAAAACAAATTTAGTCCCTTCTTCGCCCCGGTAGACCACCGCTCCAAGCTTTTTCAGCAAATCGATTTCGCCACTTTTACTGCCTTTCAAAAACTGAACAACAACTACACGTTTTCCGCTCCCCAATGCCCGCAGAGCCAATCCCATCGCTGCTGTAGTCTTGCCCTTTCCATCGCCAAAATAAAGATGGACCAATCCGTTGCTCATTTATGTTCCCTCCATTTTACTGCAATTTTATAGGGTCAGTATAGCACAGAAGCCTTCCCTCCTCAAGCAGCTTTTAACAGTGCAAATCGGCCCCATATTTTTTGAAGGTGTGTTTTTTTATCCAGATTTTATTATACACATCTATTGCCCCATAAAGTGTTCTTTTAGACGCTGTTTCGAATTTTATCGTACCAATTGATTCCGCAGACCAAAACAGTTATAATTATGTTATCAATAATATCAGGAGGCGTATTATGGTACACCGCACTGTTACTGCCGAACAAATGAAAGCGATCGAACGTTCCGGCTTTGAGCATGGCCTGTCCTATCTTCAGATGATGGAGAATGCCGGTCAAGCAGCCTTTGCTCAGCTCAAAGCAAAATGTTCTCTCCCCGGTGATCTTTTGGTCATCTGTGGCAAGGGCAACAATGGCGGCGATGGATTTGTCATCGCTCGTTCTGCCGCAAAAGAAGGCTGGCATGTAAGTGTTTTTCTGGCAGAAGGTCAGCCAAAAACACCGGATGCCATTGCCAACTTTGAGCGGCTTCATGATCTTCCCATCAGAATTTTTGATAACAGCAGCATTCCATTACTTTTATCAAAAAAGTTCGATGCGGCGGTGGATGCTCTTTATGGAACTGGGTTTCATGGTTCAATGCGTCCTTCCGGCCTTGCTGCCTGTCAGCTCATCTGTACGCTGCGCCAAAACGGTGCGTTTGTGCTCGCAGTTGATTTGCCCAGTGGTATCAACACCGATACCGGAGAAGTTGCCATTGGGGCTGCATCGGCAGATCTGACGGTCACATTTGACAGCTATAAACCCTTGCATTTCAATCCCATTTCTGCACCTCATTGCGGCCAGATCGTGTGTGTCGATATTGGTATCCTGGACACATGGCACCCACTTGAGCACTGAATAAAAACACGCCGGGAAATGTTTGCTTCCTCCGGCGTGTTTTTTTATTTATGCTTTTATATATTACAGGCCATTCACACATTCATGGAAACCAAAGCGGCTCAAAAGAGCATCGGTCATCTCATCCGGAGTTTCCTTGCAGTCATTTTGGAGCCAGAACCGAGCCGCGTTAAAAGCAGCGCCTGCCAAAAAATACAGGTCATACCGCTCTATGGATTTGATCGACATATCTCCGCCTGCGTTCTCGGTGGTCCGATTCAGCGACTCCAGCAAAATCTTTGCGTAACCCCGTTCACTCAAAAGCAGGATCGCTTCACGGTGGCGATACATTGCCTCAAAAAAACGGATAATAAACTGCCGGTCCCAAATACTAAAGTCCTCACCAGTCTCCTCATTGTAGGCGATCTCCCAATGCATGATCCCTCCCAAAAAGAAGTCCACCATACTCTCTTTGTCTTCAAAACTCCTGTAGAAAGCCATGCGGGATACGCCAGCTGCTTTTGCCACCTCCGTGATGGAAATAGCAGAGGCTTCTTTGTTTTTTAACAGTTCCAGATAAGTCTCCGAAATCTTGTGCCGCAGGAGCTGTTCCGCTCTTTTTTCGCTCAAGATATCCATTTTTTTCTTCTCGACCATAATTTTTCCTCCTTGTTACAAAACCGTCAAAACTGTAACAATGCCTCCTCTTGCATTCCGCCGACCCGTTGATTAAAATTTATCATATAACACGGACAAATCTCTGTCAAGCATCTGTTTGTGTTTTTTGTCCGTAACAACAGGAAAGGAAGAATGACAATGAGCAAGAATTTGAGCCGCAGAGGTTTTATTAAGAGCGCTGCTGCCGGCATTGCCAGTGTTGCTACTATGGGCGTTTTGAGCGCTTGCAGTGACAACAGTGCAAGCTCTTCCGCAAGTGCATCGGTCGAAAAGGGTGTCTACACCCCCGGCACTTATAGTGCCACCGCTACCGGTATGGGTGAGGTCAAGGTCACTATGACCTTTGATGCAAACACCATCACCGATGTTCAGCTGGATCTTTCGAACGAAACCGAGAATATTGGTCAGGCCAAGAGCGAGGATCTGAAGAATGCAATTCTGGACAAGCAGAGTGCTGAGATCGACGCCATTGGCGGTGTCACCATCACCAGCGATGCGGTCAAGACCGCTGCTGCTGCCTGTATCGCACAGGCTAAGGGCGAGAGCGTTGAGATCCCCATGAGCGACGCAGCTCCTGCAGCTGAAGACCGCGTAAAGGGTTACTCCGGCCCGGGCAACTGGTTGGGCGAGGCTCCTTCCATCACCCCCGACGAGGTACAGGATGTCGAAATGGTCATCGTTGGTATGGGCCATGCAGGCACCCAGGCTCTGATCTCTGCCATGCAGGCAGGCGCAAAAAAAGTCGTCGTCCTGGAAAAGCAGGGCGCTGACATTTTTGACTGGTACGGTGAAGACATTGGTGCTTACAACACCAAGCTGGCCAAGGAGCACGGCATCAAAGAATACGATCTGGGCGAGATCACCAATGAGTATGTGACCCGTTCCGGTGGCCGTTGCAATCCGGATATCATCCGTTCCTTTGTGCAGAATTCCGGTCCCATGGTCGATAACATGCTGGATGTTGCCAAGGAAGTTGTCAAAAACAAAGACTACTACGCCTCTTTGGACGGAGTCAAAGGCACTGTGCTGGAAAACAATGTCAAGACTCTTGAGGAGATCATGCTGGTCTATGACAACACCGAGAACGGCCAGCTCTTTATCCAGACTCAGATCGATGCTGACAAGGTCAAAGCCGGCAAGGATGTCTACGATTGCGAAAATCTGACCAATTATCCCATTACCTGCGGCACCAAGACCTGGGCGACCACGGTAACCTTTGCAGGCAAGTACAATGCTGAGCCTATTCAGGGCGTTGCCGCAAACTCTACCATCCGTTATGTCCAGTCTGCCTGTGTTGCAAAAGCAGTTGATATGGGTGCCACCGTTCACTTTGATGCTTCTGCTCAGGTCCTGGTGCAGAACGATAAGGGTGATGTTACCGGTGTTATTGCCAATGTCGGCGGTAAGAATATCCAGTTCAACACCAGCAAGGGTGTCATTCTGGCTGGCGGCGGCTATGCAGCCAACAAGGATATGTGCTGGGCACTGTTGAACGAGTACATGGAAGAAAACGAGCGTGGCGGCGGCGAAAAGGATAGCTTCTACTCCTTTATGGGCGGTCGTGACGGTTCTTCCATCAAGATGGGCTGCTGGGCTGGCGGTTATATCGACCCTGCTCCTCGCGGCACGATGATCCTGGGTGGCGGTGTTTCCTCTCCTTGGGGTGCAAACAGCTGCCTGTGGCTCAACTCTAAGGGCAAGCGTTTCTGCAACGAGGGCAACCTGATGTCTGCAAACCGTGCAGCCTACCTGCAGGAATCCGGCTTGGCCGTTATGCTGGTCGATGCAAACTGGGTCTACAGCGTTGCCGGTTCTGGTATGGAACATGGCGGTCCGGATTTTGGCCGTCCGCAGTTCTTTGCTGACATGAAGGCCGGTATGGACAGTGAGCCCGATGAAAATGGTCAGATTTCTATTCTCACCGGCACCATCATGGAGCGTGGCCATGCTACTATGTACAAGGCCAATACTCTGGATGAGCTGCTCACCCTCTGTGGTTACGACGAAGCCACCAAGAAGGTCGCTCTGGCAAGCATTGAGCGTTATAATGCCTTCTGCCATGCCGGCTCTGACTGCGACTACGGCAAGGGCAAGATCGCACTGCAGCCTATTGAAACTGCCCCCTTCTTTGCAAGTGTTGGCAGCGTAGGCGCTTCTTCTCCCACGCCTTCCATGGTCACCATGTCTGGCCTGATGACGAACGAAGATTATCAGGTTTTGGGCATGGAGATCACCGAGAGCGAGGGTGGCGCAGGCGGCCCCGGCGGTCCCGGTGGCGGTCCTGGCGGTCCCGGTGGCCCTGGCGGCGGCACCCGCAAGAGTGTCGCTTTCCAGCCTATCAAGGGTCTGTATGCTGTTGGCAACGCCATGGGCGGCCGTTATGGTCTGGGCTACTCCACTCCCTCTGCCGGCAACTCCATCGGCATGGCCTGCACCAATGGCTATGTTGCTGCTAAGATCGTTGCTGAACTGTAAAAAGCCCTGCTCTCCGGGAAACAGTTGACATTTCCTCCCGGATGTAGTATACGGTATCATAATCAGGCTCCGCTCTTTTGGGGCGGGGCCTCTTTTTACCTGAAATTCATCTTAAAAGGAGGATCCCATATATGGAGCTTATTGAACGCGAGGTACGGCACCGGCAAGAAAAAGAGGCCCTTCATACCGAGATCCAAAAATACCCGATCGATCTGGATCGTCTTTATCATACGATCACTCATACCCTCCGCTACGATTATGTCGGCTTCGAGAGTAAGCGAAAGTATTATATGCCCAATGAGAGCCGCACCTATGTGTTCTCTAACTATCGATATGGTACACTTACGATCGAGATCCTTGCAAGAAGCATCCACCAGATGCTCGGCGATCTTCATGACCGACAGCT
The DNA here is from genome assembly GCA_964466825.1 of uncultured Faecalibacterium sp. Lineage (GTDB taxonomy): Bacteria > Bacillota > Clostridia > Oscillospirales > Ruminococcaceae > Faecalibacterium. Next base: position 20,314 of record CAYXQN010000017.1, read on the forward strand.
AAGATTCCATTGTGATGACTGGGTGGATTATCATAATCTGGGCCTGCCCTATCGTGTGCGTGCGACGAATGACCTTCTTTATGTCACTTCAGTCCAGCCGGGTTGCGGTCTTGTTCCCGGTGATAAGATCCTGGAAGTTCAAAGTATGTCTCCCCCACGCATCCGTGAATACTTGCGCAAGGTTGGTTTTTACAGTGATATCCCAGAGCGAGAACTTTGGGGTGGTTACCTGCGGATGGCCCGCTCTGTTGAAGTTGAACACAGCGATGGCCAACGGGAGCGCCTGGAACTTCCTCCCTGCCCACTGTTTACTGAGGAATATCCCATTGAATTCCATCTATTGAACGGAAACATCGCATATCTGAAGATGGAACGGATGGACCGTGATGCAATGGAGGCTGTTCTCGCCCAGCATTGCAACGAAATTTCGGCTGCCGATAAGCTGATCCTGGATCTGCGGCGCAATATCGGCGGCGACGAGGATGCCTGCTATGCATTGCTCCCCTACCTGGTGGACAAGCCCCGTTCTTTGGCGGAACTTGTTAAGGACGAGGGATGCTGGTGCTTATTTACCGAAGACAATTGCAACCGTCGTTACGATGTGCTGTCTTCCTTCCGAGCAACCCTCACAGAGCCAGAAGATATTGCTTTGATTGACAGCGAGATCGACCTTTACCGTCGGAACTGTGGCAAGGGTCTCACCTATCTTCCACCGGAACCTCTCGACGGCATGATCGAACCTGCCGAGAATGCTCCTGAAAAAGTGGTCGTCCTTACCGATACCTTCTGCGAAAATGAGGGCGAATCGTTTGTTGCTATGTGCCAGCGGTGCGGCAGCAAGGTCTCGGTGATCGGCCGCCCCACTATGGGAACGTTGGATTTCTTTGACCCTATTACGATTTCTCTGCATGAAAAGATGACTTTGAGCTATCCCATCCGTATGACTCACGCCGCCCACGAAGGCCGCGGTATCAGCGAAAAGGGCTTGCCCGTGGATGAATATATCCCCTGGAGCCCTGCAGAGATCGAATATGACCCGATCCTGGAGCGAGCACTATCAGTATAAACAAAGAAGGCTGACACAAAATGTGCCAGCCTTTTTTATATGGTCTTTACTAAAAAAGGAGAGGTCCTTGCGGAAGCTCTCCTTTTTAGTAGATTCAGTTAATGATTATTCGTAGTCCACAACATCGAGCCATTTTTCCAGCAGCTCTTTTTCCTGCGGGATACCCTTGCCCAAACGAGAAGCAGCCGTAATGGGGATCCATCTCTGGACATACTGCTTTGCAGTGTCGCTCATCTCGCAGAACAGATTAATGTACAGATCTGCCAGCTTCTGATCCTTCAGGGCAAACAGCAGATAGGTCGTAGCTGCATCTGCAGATGCATTGCCCTGAGTTGCATGAGACCAGTCCAGAATATGGAACTTACCTTCGTTATCAACAATGATATTGCTGGGGTTAAAGTCGCCGTGCAGCACCTTGTTGTGCTTGGGCATACCACTCAGGCGGGTATGCAGCTCATAACGAGTCGTTGCATTCAAGGCCTTTGTATCAGCGATTTTCTCTGCCCACTTATCCTTCAGCTTCTTCAGGAAGGGGCAACGCTTGCTGTGCACCTCCAGCTGCAGGGCAACAAAGTCACGCATATACTTTTCGATGTTTGCAGGGTCCTCGGTCATGATCTGCTCCAGGGTCTTACCCTCAACATAATCAGACTCGATGCACCAGTTGCCTTCTTCGGTAACATTAACGCCCAGCACACGGGGGATCAGCAGACCGGTCTCCTCAACGTAGGCCTGATTCAGTGCCTCGTTCAACACCGCTGCCTTGGGGAAATTCGAATCGAACATCTTTACGACTTTGTCGCCGTCACGGTAGATCTTTTTGTGCTCGCGCTCAGCCAAAATAGTGTTGCTCATAATTTTGCCTCCTTATTTCCCATAGTAAGCCTTCAGGTACATTTCCTTGATCTCGCTCATCAGCGGGTATCTCGGGTTAGCGCCGGTGCACTGGTCATCGAATGCCTGCTCGACCATCTCATCCAGAGTCTCCAGGAAGTACTTTTCATCCACACCGTACTCGGCAATGGTCTTCTTGACGCCAACAGCAGTCTTGAGCTCCTCGATCTTTTCGATCAGCTTCTTCACAGCCTCAGCATCGTCCTTCGCCTGGATGCCGACAAAACGTGCGCACTCGGCATATCTTGCCTGGGTGTGCGGATACTGGTACTGAGAGAAGGTGCCCATCTTTCTGGGGCATTCTTCAGCATTGTACTCCACGACCAGAGAGATCAGCAGAGCGTTTGCAATACCGTGCGGAATGTGATGGAATGCACCCAGCTTGTGAGCCATGGAGTGGCAAACACCCAGGAACGCATTTGCAAATGCCATACCTGCCATGCAGGATGCGTCAGCCATCTTCTGGCGTGCTTCAACATTGTTGCCATCGTTATAGCAGGTGGGCAGATACTCAAAGACATTCTTCATTGCCTTCAGAGCCAGACCATCACTATAGTCGGTAGCCATAACAGATGCGTATGCTTCCAGAGCATGGGTCAGAACGTCAACGCCGGATGCGCTGGTCAGGCCCTTGGGCTGGGTCATCATATTATCGGTATCCACGATTGCCATGTTGGGCAGCAGCTGATAGTCAGCCAGAGGATACTTGATGCCGGTATCCTGATCGGTAATAACTGCAAACGGAGTTACCTCAGAACCGGTGCCAGAAGAAGTGGGGATGGCCACGAAATATGCCTTTTCGCCCATCTTGGGGAAGGTGTAAACACGCTTACGGATATCGATAAAGCGCATAGCCATATCCTGGAAGTCCACTTCCGGATGCTCATACATGACCCACATGATCTTGCCTGCGTCCATTGCAGAGCCGCCGCCCAGTGCGATAATAACATCGGGCTTGAATGCGCTCATAGCCTTTGCACCTGCCTGTGCATTTGCCAGAGTGGGATCCGGCTGAACATCGGAGAAGCACTGGTAGGTAATGCCCAGCTCGTCCAGCTTATCGGTGATGGGCTTGGTGTAACCATTCATGTACAGGAAGGAGTCGGTGACGATGAATGCACGCTTCTTGTCCATGACATACTTCAGTTCGTCCAGAGCAACCGGCATGCAGCCCTTCTTAAAGTAGACCTTTTCCGGAGTACGGAACCACAGCATATTTTCTCTCCTCTCTGCCACAGTCTTGATATTCAGCAGGTGCTTGACACCAACGTTCTCGGAAACGGAGTTGCCGCCCCAGGAACCGCAGCCCAGAGTCAGAGAAGGAGCCAACTTGAAGTTGTACAGATCGCCGATACCGCCGTGTGCAGAAGGAGTATTGACAACGATACGGCAGGTCTTCATGGCTGCAGCATGCTTTGCCATCTTTTCCTTCTCATTGGTATTGATGTACAGAGAAGCCGTGTGGCCGTAGCCGCCGTCCTTTACCAGCTGCTCTGCCTTTGCAATGGCTTCGTCAAAGGTCTTAGCCTTGTACATTGCCAGCACGGGAGACAGCTTTTCGTGTGCAAACTCTTCAGAGATATCCACAGACTCAACTTCGCCGATCAGGATCTTGGTATCCACCGGAACCTCAACCCCTGCCATAGCAGCGATCTTGTGTGCGCTCTGGCCAACGATCTTAGCATTCAGTGCACCGTTGATCAGGATGGTCTTGCGGACCTTTTCGATCTCGTCGCCCTTCAGGAAGTAGCAACCACGGTAGGCGAACTCCTTCTTGACCTCCTCGTAGATGGGCTCCAGAACGGTAACAGACTGCTCAGAAGCGCAGATCATACCATTGTCAAAGGTCTTGGAGTGGATGATGGAGTTGACCGCCATACGGATATCAGCAGTCTCATCAATGATAACAGGGGTGTTGCCTGCGCCAACGCCCAGAGCCGGTTTGCCGGAAGAATAAGCAGCAGTGACCATGCCAGGACCGCCGGTTGCCAGGATGATGTCTGCGTTGTGCATGACCTCCTGCGTCAGCTCCAGGCTGGGCACATCGATCCAGCCGATGATGCCTTCCGGAGCACCTGCCTTAACGGCAGCATCCAGAACGACCTTTGCAGCTGCAATGGTGGAAGCCTTTGCTCTGGGGTGGGGAGAGATGATGATCGCATTGCGGGTCTTGAGTGCGATCAGGGTCTTGAAGATCGCAGTAGAAGTAGGATTGGTAGTGGGGATAACTGCTGCGATCAGACCAATGGGCTCTGCGATCTTTTTGATACCGAATGCAGGATCCTCTTCGATCACACCGCAGGTCTTGGTGTTCTTATATGCATTATAAATGTACTCTGCAGCATAGTTGTTCTTAATGACCTTATCTTCTACAACACCCATGCCGGTTTCGGCAACTGCCATCTTTGCCAGGGGGATACGCTGCATATTTGCTGCCTTTGCAGCCTCAAAGAAGATCTTGTCTACCTGCTCCTGAGTGTAGGTAGCAAATTTCTCCTGCGCCTTGCGCATGGCCTGCATTTTAGCCATCAATGCTTCCACATTGTCAATCACGCCCGGTGTGGTTGCTTCGACATTCTTTGCCATACTAGTTTCCTCCAATACTTTGTTGGTCGTGTAATCGGTTCCATATTCTGCTTGATGTAGATAAAACCTTTTTCAAGGCTTTTCGGCTTGTGCAACAGCTGCTTTTGCGTTTGCTAAGCATGGCGTTTGTTCCAGCTTAACCTTATGCAGATACAGCCGTTTATATTATCCCAATCCCGCTTCCATCAGCGAAGTATTCCGTTGTGAGCGAGGACTTTGATAAATTTGTAACCATATTATATCATGCACTTTTGCGTTTTTCAATATTCTCCGGGAGACTTTGTTAATTTTCTAACTTAT
>CAYXQN010000018.1:0-25072 GCA_964466825.1 uncultured Faecalibacterium sp.
CCGCCAGTATTTTGCAGAGACCGACCAGACCGTCAACAAGCGCACTCTGGCTGCCCTGAACGCCGGCCTCAAGGTCATCGTCTGCGTGGGCGAGAGCCTGCAGCAGCGCGAGGAGGGTGTGACCGAGGAGCTGGTCCGTATGCAGACCAAGATCGCCCTGCGTGACGTTACCGCTGAGCAGATGGCAAACGTGGTCATCGCTTACGAGCCCATCTGGGCCATCGGCACCGGCAAGACCGCTACCGCAGATCAGGCTCAGGAAGTCTGCGCTCAGATCCGCAAGGTGCTGGCAGAGGTCTACGGCGAGGCAGTTGCTGAGGCTACCACCGTGCAGTACGGCGGCAGCATGAACGCTAAGAACTGCGAAGAGCTGCTGAGCAAGCAGGATGTGGACGGCGGCCTGATCGGCGGCGCATCCCTCAAGGCTGCAGACTTTGCTGTGATCGTCAGCGCTGCTTCCAACGGCTGATAAACTGCATTTTTCCAGCGCCCGGCTGCGCCGTAATTTCAGCGCTGTGCCGGGCGTTTTTTGACAAAACGTAAAGGAGATTCGATTTATGTCCAAAAAACCTGTTCTTCTGTGCATCATGGACGGTTTTGGCTGGGTGCCCAACGAGACCTTTGGTAACGCAGTTGTTGCTGCCAACACCCCCAACCTGGATGCTCTGATGAAAAACTACCCCATGACCACCATCGACGCTTCCGGCATGGCTGTCGGCCTGCCCGACGGCCAGATGGGCAACTCTGAGGTCGGCCACACCAACATGGGCGCTGGCCGCATCGTGTACCAGCAGCTCACCCTGATCACCAAGTCCATCCGTGACGGTGCTATGCTGCAGAATCCTGTTCTGGTCAAGAACATGAAGGCTGCCATCGAGGCCGGCAAGGCCATCCACCTGATGGGTCTGGTGGGCAACGGCGGTGTCCACAGCCACGCAGACCACTGGTTCGGCGTGCTGGATATGGCCAAGGCAATGGGTGCTGCCGAAGTGTACCTGCACTGCATCACCGACGGCCGCGACACCGACCCCCGCTCCGGCAAGGGCTATCTGGCAGACCTGCAGGCAAAGCTGGACGAGCTGGGCATCGGCAAGATCGCCAGCGTCTCCGGCCGTTACTACGCAATGGACCGTGACAACAACTGGGACCGTGAAGAAAAGGCTTATGCTGCCTTTGTCTACGGCGAAGGCAGCCATGCTGCCAACGCTGCCGAGGCCATCGAGGCTTCCTACGCTGCCGATGTTACCGACGAGTTCGTTCTGCCCTGCGTCACCTGCGAGGGCGGCCGTGTGCAGGATGGCGACACTGTCATCTTCATGAACTTCCGCCCCGACCGTGCCCGCCAGATGACCCGCATCTTCTGCGACGATGCCTTTACCGGCTTTGAGCGCCGCGGCGGCCGCAAGCAGGTCAACTATGTCTGCATGGCTGAGTACGACGCTACCATGCCCAACTGCGAGGTGGCTTATCCTCCCGTTGCGCTGAACAACGTTCTGGGCGAGTACCTGTCTGCCAACGGCAAGACCCAGCTGCGCATTGCTGAGACCGAGAAGTATGCTCACGTCACCTTCTTCTTCAACGGCGGTGTCGAGGCTCCCTACGAGGGCGAGGATCGCTGCGTCATCCCCAGCCCGAAGGTCGCAACCTACGACCTGAAGCCCGAGATGAGCGCACCGGAAGTTGCTGCTGAGTGCGTCAAGCGCATCGAGAGCGGCAAGTACGACGTTGTCATCCTGAACTTTGCAAACTGCGACATGGTCGGCCACACCGGCGTGTTCGAAGCTGCAGTCAAGGCTGTGGAAGCAGTGGATACCGCTGTGCATCAGGTCGTTACCGCTGTGCTGAACGCTGGCGGCTGCGCATTCCTGACCGCAGACCACGGCAACGCAGAAAAGATGATGAACGCCGACGGCACTCCCTTCACCGCTCACACCACCAATGTCGTGCCCTTTGTGGCGATCGGCTGCGGCGATGTCAAGCTGCGTGAGGGCGGCTGCCTGGCAGATATCGCTCCCACCATGCTGCCCTATATCGGTCTGGAAGTTCCGGCCGAAATGTCCGGTAAGAGCCTGATCGAGGCTTGATCTGAAAAGTCCCGGTGCCCCGCAGAGGATGCTCTGCGGGGCATTTTTGTGCAGTGCTTTTCTTTTTGAGGATGGCGTGATACAATAGAAAAAACTGTTTATTTGGAGACGAGCGGATGGAAACAACGCATAAACAAATCGTACTGGGCATTCTTGCCCATGTGGACTCCGGCAAAACCACCCTGTCGGAAGCACTGCTTTACCGTGCGGGTGCGATCCGCAAGCTGGGGCGGGTGGATCACAAGGACGCTTTTCTGGATACCAATGCGCTGGAAAAAGCGCGCGGCATTACGATCTTTTCAAAACAGGCGCTGCTGACGGCAGGCAATACGGATATCACTCTGCTGGATACCCCCGGCCATGTGGATTTTTCCACCGAGACCGAGCGTACACTGCAGGTGCTGGATTATGCGGTGCTGGTCATCAGCGGGACCGACGGCGTGCAGAGCCACACCGAGACCCTCTGGCGGCTGCTGCGGCGCTACCATGTGCCCACCTTTGTGTTCGTCAACAAGATGGACCTGCCCGGTATGAGCCGGGAGGAACTGCTGGGTCAGCTCAACCGCAGGCTGGGTGATGGCTTTGTGGACTTTGGCGCAGATCCGGATGCACGGGACGAAGCACTTGCAGTCTGCGATGAACGATTGATGGAACGAGTGCTGGAAGGCGAGGCACTGACCGATGCCGAGATCATCCCTGCCATCGCCCGACGGCATGTGTTCCCGTGCTGGTTTGGTGCGGCACTGCGGCTGGACGGCGTGGACGAGCTGCTGGAAGGGCTGGACCGCTACACCCGTGCGGCTCCGGCACTGAACGCCTTTGGTGCAAAGGTGTTCAAGATCTCGCAGGACGAGCAGGGGGCGCGGCTGACATGGCTGCGGGTCACCGGCGGCGAGCTGAAGGTGAAAGCCCAGCTTTCCGGCGAGGTGGACGGCGAGCCCTGGGCGGAAAAGGCGAACCAGCTCCGGCTTTATTCCGGCACAAAATACACCCTTGCGGAGCAGGCGCTCCCCGGGCAGGTGTGCGCAGTGACCGGCCTGACCCATACAAAACCCGGCGATGGTCTTGGTGCCGAGCGGGATAGTGAGCTGCCTGTGCTGGAGCCGGTGCTCAGCTATCAGGTGCTTTTGCCGGAGGGGGCAGACGTCCATGCTGCATTGGGCAAACTCCACCGCCTGGAGGAAGAAGAACCCCAGCTCCATGTGGTCTGGAACGAGACGCTGGCCGAGATCCACGTTCAGCTCATGGGCGAGATCCAGATCGAAGTGCTCAAGAGCCTGCTCAAAGAGCGCTTTGGGCTGGAAGTAGAATTTGGTGAGGGCGGCATCCTTTACAAAGAGACCATTCTGGAACCGATGGAGGGTGTGGGACACTACGAGCCGCTGCGCCACTACGCCGAGGTGCACCTCAAGCTGGAACCGCTTCCCCGCGGCAGTGGTATGCAGTTTGCCACCGATTGCCGGGAGGAAGTGCTGGATAAGAACTGGCAGCGCCTCGCCTTGACCCATCTGGAAGAAAAGCAGCACCTTGGCGTGCTGACCGGCGCCCCTCTCACCGATGTAAAGATCACGGTCATCGCAGGGCGGGCGCACCTCAAGCATACCGAAGGCGGCGATTTCCGTCAGGCGACCTACCGTGCAGTGCGTCAGGGTCTGATGATGACCAAAAGCCAGCTGCTGGAGCCGTGGTATGCGTTCCGGCTGGAAGTCCCGGTGGAAAATCTGGGCAGAGCGATGAACGACATCCAGCGCATGGAGGGCAGCTTTGACCCGCCGGAGAGCGGGGCAGAGATGGCAACTCTTTCCGGTTTTGCACCGGTGTCCACCATGCGCAGCTATCCGATGGAAGTGGTGGGCTACACCCGTGGGCGTGGGCATCTGAGCCTGTCGCTGGACGGTTACCGACCCTGCCACAATGCGGCTGAGGTCATCGATGCGGTGGGTTATGCGCCGGAGCACGATCTGGATAACCCGCCGGACTCGGTATTTTGTGCGCACGGAGCAGGCTTTGTGGTGCCGTGGGATCAGGTGCGCACTCACATGCATGTAGACAGCGGCTGGGGCAAGGCGAAGCGCCCTGAGCAGGAAACAGCATCGGTGCCCCAGCGCCGCGCACAGGCTTACCGCGCCACGCTGCAAGAAGACGTAGAGCTGATGAAGATCTTCGAGCGCACCTACGGCCCCATCAAGCGGGATCCGCTGGCGGCATTCCGCCCGGTACAAAAGAAGGAGCGCCCGGATTTTGCTGCTGAGCAGTGGACCATCGCACCGGAATACCTTCTGGTGGACGGCTACAATATCATCTTTGCATGGGACGAGCTGAGCGCTCTTGCGCGGGAAAGTCTGGATGCCGCCCGCCAGCGGCTCATGGATATCCTGTGCAACTATCAGGGCTACCAGAAATGCGTGCTGATCCTTGTCTTTGACGCGTATCGGGTGCCGGGCAGTGCGGGTTCCATCGAGCAGTACCACAACATCCATGTGGTCTATACCAAGGAAGCGGAAACCGCAGATATGTTCATTGAACGTGTTACCCACGAGATTGGCAGGAACCGCCGGGTGCGTGTGGCGACCTCGGACGGTATGGAGCAGATCATCATTCTGGGGCACGGCGCATTGCGTGTGTCCGCACGGATGTTCCACGAAGAAGTGAAGAACGTGGAGCGCCAGATCCGTGCCCTCATTCAGGGCGAAGAATAAATGACGAAGGAGCAAAAACGATGCGTACCGAACTGACAGCAGATTTTGTATGGCAGAACATCACGCCCCGGGCCAGAAACAGTCATAAGGGCAGCTTTGGCGCAGTGCTGGCGGTGGCGGGCAGCGCCTGTTACCGGGGCGCTGCAGCGCTGACGGTAGAAGGTGCTTTGCGCTGCGGTGCGGGCATCGTTACCCTTGCCAGCGTGGAGCCGGTGCTGGCGGCGGTCAGTGCGCGGCTGCCGGAATGTTGCTTGTGCCCGTGCGAATCGGGTGCCGAGGGCGGCATCTCGCCGGACAGCCTGCCGAAGATCGCCTGCCAGAAAGCGACCACCCTGCTTTTGGGCCCGGGTTTGGGCGGCATGGCGCAGAGTGTTGCCCGTGCTTCTGAAAGCCGCACCCTTGTACAACGGCTGCTATCCGGCTTTGCGGGTGATGCTGTTCTGGATGCAGACGGTCTGAACGCCGCTGCGCAGATCATGGCGGCAGGACAGGAGCTGCCGCACCCGGCGGGGGAACTAATCCTCACCCCGCATCCCGGCGAGATGGCGCGGCTGACCGGACTTTCGACTGCGCAGATCAACGCCGACCGGGAGGGGGCTGCCCTCCGCTTTGCGGCGCAATGGAATGCGGTCGTGGTACTGAAAGGTGCAGGTACGGTCATTGCTGCACCGGATGGACGCTGTGCGGTCAATAATACCGGCAACCCCGGTCTTTCCCGCGGGGGCAGCGGAGATGTGCTGGCGGGCATGACAGCAGCGCTTCTGGCGTGCGGGCTGCCAGCATTTGAGGCGGCATGCTGTGCTGTTTGGCTGCATGGCACCGCTGCTGACCGCGCCGCCGCTCTCCACGGCGAGTACGGGATGCTCCCGCAGGATCTCTTCCCGGAGCTGGGCAGGCTGTTCGCTCAGCAGGGGAGATAACACCCTTTGACAAGCAACAAAACGGCTCCCCACCGTGGTGGGGAGCCGTTTCTACGCTCAGGTGTGTTCCAGTTCCAGCAGGTATTCTTTAACATTCAGTCCGCCGGCGTATCCGGTCAGGTCTCCGTTTGCGCCTACCACCCGGTGGCAGGGGATGAGGATAGCGATGGGGTTGCAGTGGCAGGCACTGCCTACAGCGCGGCTGGCGCTGGGGTTGCCCAGTGCAGCGGCAAGCTGCCCGTAGGTGCGGGTCTCGCCGTAAGGGATCTGCAAAAGCTGTGCCCACACGGCCTGCTGGAAGGGTGTGCCCTTGGGGGCAAGGGGCAGATCGAATTCCCGGCGAATGCCGGCGAAATATTCGGAGAGCTGTTCCTCCGCTTCCTGCAGCAGAGGGGTCTGAACGACCCGGCGGGGCAGCGGTTCCAGGTCCGGCACACCGTCCGGGCAAAAGTTCAGCCCGCATAAAGCGTCATCGTCTTCTTCCAGGCAAATGGTGCCCAGAAGACTGTTGACATACCAAACATTCAAAACAAATCTTTCCTTCCTGACAAATCGTGCTATACTAAAGGTATCATATCACAAAATACCACGAGGGAAAAGGGGCGTTTTTATGGTACGGGCATTGGAAGACATCCTTGCAAACAGCAGCAATGTGGTCTTTTTTGGCGGAGCGGGCGTTTCCACCGAGAGCGGCATCCCGGATTTCCGCAGCGTGGACGGACTATATCACCAGAAATACGATTTCCCGCCGGAAACCATCTTGAGCCATACCTTCTGGGAGCAAAAGCCGGAGGAATTCTATCGTTTTTACCGTGATAAGCTCATCGTAAAGGGAGCAATGCCCAATGCTGCTCATCTGCGGCTGGCAAAGCTGGAGCGGGAAGGAAAGCTGAAAGCGGTCATCACCCAGAACATCGACGGGCTTCATCAGGCAGCGGGCTCCCAAAAGGTCTATGAGCTGCATGGCAGCACCCTGCGCAACTACTGCGTAAAATGCGGCGCATTCTATGATGCAGATTTCATTGCAGCGAGCAGTGGAGTTCCCCGGTGTGAAAAATGCGGCGGCACCGTCAAGCCTGATGTGGTCTTGTACGAAGAAGGGCTGGACGAGGAAGTGCTCTCAGGTGCGGTGAGCGCCATCCGCCGGGCGGATACCCTTATCATCGGCGGCACGAGCCTTGTGGTCTACCCGGCGGCTGGGTTGATCCGGTATTTCCGTGGCGAACATCTGGTGGTCATCAATATGCAGCCCACCAGTGCGGATGCAGAAGCAGATCTGTGCATCGCAAGGCCCATTGGACAGGTGCTCAGCGAAGAAGTTGTCTTGGATTGACAGACAGAGTTCGTGCGTTTTTTTCTCCCGTTGTTGCTATGCTGGATAGGCAATGCAACGATAAGGAGGAATAAAGAAATGACCCAGGTATGTGAACCGGCCCGGCGGCAGATCCGACGGCTTTCAGCAGAAGAATTTTGCGTCCTGGCGCAAAAAGAAGCGTGTAGTTTGTATCGACCTCGCAGTGAGGTGCTGCGGATGCTGGCGGTAGGCGAGGTATGGGGCGTGCCGGATGCGGCGCTGATCGTTTTGCCACTTTGTGCAGATACTGCAGCAGCGGCTGCACTGCGTTCCTATGTTGGCCGAAGGAGAGAAATTGAAACGGGATGTTTTTTGACACCGCCGGTCCTGCGCCAGCCGGAACGACTGGATGAACTGTTGCCGGTCGTATCTGTGCGCACTGAGCGGCTGGCAAGGGGCGGAACCCTTTGGGCAGTGTTGGAGTGCGGCCCCGAGGCAGAAGAATTGCTGCCGTTTTACTTAAAACAGGGGTTTGTGCTGCGGGCGTTGCGGCCGCTGCAAAGTCTGGCACCCTGTTTTTTGTTGTGTAATAAGTTTGTGGCGGTACAACAGGAACTGATCCAGGTCCGTCTGGAGGATAAAGCACACCTGGCCCGGTTACTGGCACAGGGATATGGAGCAGTGGATTGCAGGCCGACACGGTATGGAATGGTTTTGATGATGGCCCTTGCGCAAAGAAACGAGGATGAAAAAAATGAGAGCTGTTATATTGGAAAGCTATGTCATGGAGCCGGGTGATCTGGATTGGTCGGGAGTATACGATCAGGTGCCGGACACCACCAGCTATGTGCGCACAAGTTACGATCAGATCGCATCCCGTATTGGAGATGCCGAACTGGTGCTGCTCAATAAGTGCCGCATTGACGAAACGATCCTTGCCCAATGCTCAAATCTGAAGTGGGTAGGGATCATTGCCACAGGGACGGATAATGTGGATCTGGAGGCCTGCCGCCGACATGGTGTCTGTGTTGCAAATGTTCCGGGATACTCCACCTACAGCGTGGCGCAGATGACATTCAGTTTGCTGCTCGGTATCTGCCAGTGCGCACAGCGCTACCACGAGGCAGTTTCGGATGGTTATTGGCAGCTTGGCATCCCGGCACAGTATAGTCTTTTGCCACAGGTAGAGCTGTTCGGCAAGACCTTTGGCATCTACGGTTATGGCAGCATCGGGCGGCAGACTGCGCACATCGCCAAGGCGTTCGGGATGCGGGTGCTCGTCTGCACCCGAACAGTCCGGCCGGAATATGAGGCAGATGGAGTAGAGTTTGTTGATTTTAATACGCTGCTTGCTCAAAGTGATGTGCTTAGTCTGCATTGCCCCGCTACCCCGCAGACCCGGGGCATGATCGACGAGACTGCACTGAACCATTGCAAGACCGGGATGATTTTGCTGAACACAGCACGAGGGGCATTGGTGGACGAAACAGCAGTTCTGGCTGCGCTGGAAAGTGGGAGGCTCGGCTTTTATGGGGCGGATGCCTTTGCGGTTGAACCGTTGCCGGAGACAAGTCCGCTGCGAAGTTCTGCAAAGGTGCTTCTGACGCCGCATATTGCATGGACAACAACAGAAGCCCTGCACCGGCTGATGGAGATCACAGCGCAAAATCTGAGATCTTTCCTGGCGGGAAATGCCGAAAATATTGTAAATAATTAAGAAACAGCCCTCATCGTCGATCGATGAGGGCTGTTTTTTTAATCAATAGTCGTCTTTGTCCGGCCGATTCCGATGACCGCTGTAGAGATCTTTTTCCAGCTGTTGCATCCGCACACGCCGTCCACGCTCAGCCTGTTGCGGCGCTGATAACCCCGTAGAGCCTCCTCAGTGCGGGAGCCGAAAATTCCGTCAATGCGGTTGCCCGTCTGGTATCCAAGGGTGGAAAGTGCATCCTGCAGGATCATTACATAGCAGCCCCGGCTGCCCCGGCGCAGGGTGGGGTAGCCAGCGGTGGTACCGCTGCAGGCTGGTGTGCCGTAGCGCCGATCAAAATGGACCCAGGTGGGGGTTTGTGAAAGCGGTTCTACATAGCCCCATGCGCCGGAATCGCGTGCGGCGTTGTAGATGGACCTGCGCTGACTGGAAGAAAGGCGTTGACCTACATCAAACGAGACTCCGGCATAGTGCTGGCTGCGGGTGCCGTGTCCGCCTTCCCAGATGCGGCGGAACGCATACCCCACCGGGATGGGGCTGCCGTACTTGCGGCGGGTCAGGTTCCACGCTTCCATAGCAGCAATGGTCGTCCAGAGGGTCGGGCTGCCGGATTTGCCCCGGAACTCCCGCAGGCGCAAGGTCGTGGTGGTGCTGTAGGGCATGGGGTCGTTCTCGTTCAGGCTGGAATAGGTGTAGATCCGGTTTTCGTATGCGTCATATACCAGCAAACGTGCCATAGCTCATTCCTCCTTTTGTGTGCAGTTGCAGCTCTGGGCATGCAGGGCCGCCCATGTTGCACGATCCACGGTGCCGGTGGCGTCCAGTCCGGCGCGTTGCTGGGTGCGCTGCACGGCGGCGGCTTCTTCGGCCCCAAATCGGCTGTCTTCACTTACATATTCTTCGCCGCAGTAAAGCTTTGCGTGGTCATTCAGCCAGTATTCCACCTGCAAAACATCTGGTCCGGCACTGCCCATTCCCACGGCACGCCCTGGATATCGAAGCCCCTGCGCAGTGATCCGATCGGGGTTCGGCGCTTGGGCGGCAAGCTGGAGGCTCAGCGCTTCCACAGCGGTCCATGTTTCGTCATTGACGATGCCGCTTTCCGGTAGGTTCAAAAGCGTCTGTGCACTGCGGGTGGCTGCTGCAGTCGCATCAGTGTATTCATTTGAGAGGGGTGGGTTTTCCACGCTGCTGAAATAATAAGCGATGCGCTGGAGCAGCAAGGTGTAGTAGAGCACGGCTCTGCCGGTGCTGCCCACCGTGAGCGGGCTGCCGGGGTAGGGTAGACGCTCCAGTGTGACCACTGCCCCGGAACTGCGCAGCTGGGACGCTCGTTTGTAGAGCGAGTCCCATGTGGCGCGACCTACCACACCGTCTACCGTCAGCCCGGCAAAGCGCTGGTAGGCACGCACGGCGGTTTCGGTCGCAGTGCCAAAGCGGCCGTCGATGCTCACAGAGGGGATGCTGTTCTCGTAGGCGCTCAGGAGGTAGAGGTAAAATTGCAGCTCCCGCACGGCGGTGCCGGTGGAGCCGTTGCGCAGCACACCCGGGTATTCGCCGGGGCGCAGGCTGGCAGAGAGCAGGTCGTTGGCAATGTCGTTGTACACCTCGTATAGCTTGTTCCAGGTTGTGCGCCCCACCACGCCATCGCTCGTCAGCCCAAAGTAGCTCTGGAACCGCCGCACTGCTGCTGCCGTTGCGCTGCCGAACACGCCGTCCACTGTGACATTGTTCAGGCTGGAATACACGGTGCGTGCGATTTTGAGCCAGAACTGCACCAGCCGGACGTTCTGACCGCTGCTTCCCTGCCGCAGCACGATGCCGGGATAGGCGTTGGGGGTGCCGTTATCCGACTGGATGCTGCGGAATTCATCGTACAGCTCGGTCCAGGTCGCCGGACCCACCACACCGTCTACGGTCAGTCCGTTCTGCCGCTGGAACGCCCGCACCGCTGCCGCCGTGCCGGATCCGAACACGCCGTCCACCGTCACGGACGGGATCGCAGAGTCATACTGCGCAAGGGTGTTCAGCCAGAACTGCACCTGCTCCACAGCGCTGCCGATGGAACCAGTACGCAGGGTGGTGCCGCCCCATGTCCCGTCCGAGAGGGTGCCGCTGGAGGTCTCGCCCTCGCTGGTCAGCTCGGCAAGATCCTTGACCGAAACGTAGATATAGCTGATCTTGTACCATGTCTGCCGCCCCACTACGCCGTCTGCCGTCAGATTGAACTGCCGCTGGAACGCCCGCACGGTCGCCGCCATCTGGCTGCCGAACACGCCGTCCACCGTTAGCAAGCCAAGGAAGGGGTAGTCTTTGGTAATGCGGTTGAGCTGGCGCTGCAAGGTAAACACCGCTGTGCCGCTGTCACCTTGACGGATGGGGGAACCGGGGTAGCTCTGCGGGATGGACTGGATGTTGTTGGTGCGCACGATCTCGATGTCACTTCCATAGTAGTATTGCAGGATCTGCAACGCATTGCGCCCCTGATTGGCCAGCGTGACGGTGCCCCATTGTTTCAGCCCTGGGCAGGTGACCGACTTGCCGTCGCAGTATTCCGAGTAGTACGGATTGACCGTACCGGCCTTGCGCAGATAGGTGTTGAAAATGTCGTCGGTCAGCCGGACCATCACATCAAAAACCGTCCGCCCGTGGACGTAGTATTGGTCGTAGCTGGTGGAGTTCGTAATGTTGAATGAGTACCCCTTGCTGGGGTACCACTCGGTGTAAATGCGGTTGAGCGCCAGCGAGATCTGACAGTGGATGTTTGCCCGCAGTGCCTGCTCGGGCCAAGTTGGGTAGATCTCGCTGGAGGCGACGTTGGCGATATAATCGCGGAAGGAAACGGTTACATTGCGGGCAGAGGCGGCAGGTTTGCCCAGATGCACAGTAATGTTTTTGGGAATGACTACCTGTGTGAGCACCTGCGGTTCGCAGTTTTCCTCTGGTTCAGTGCCGCTGCCGCCCTCCCCTGCAAAGAGCGCATGGGTCGGGATGACGATCGGTGCGTCCTCAATGTCCCGTCCTTCCTGTGTGTCGGGGATCATCTCGGGCTGTGCCAGTGTTACCTGACCGGGAAAGATCTGCACACCCTCGATGCGCACGGTGCGGTAGCCTTCCTTGGCGGCGGTCAGGTCACAGATGGCGTAGGGGAGCACGGTAGTGTTGTCCTCCTGCAAAGAGTAGCAGCAGTCGGGTGTTTCGATGCAAAGATCGGACGTGTTGCCCTTGCTGTCTGAGGTGCGCTGTGCGGTAAAGCCGCTGCCGCTGACCGTGATGGTGACCCCTTCCACCGGAGCGGACTGCCGCGCGGAAAAGGTCTGGATGCGTAAAATGCCACTTGTTTTCATGGAAATGCTCCTTTGCTTCGGAATGAGAAGTGTTTCTCTTTCAAGGTATTCTGCAGTGGAGCAAAGGGTGAAAGTGCTCCCTGTACGGTTCGTCCGTCTTGGAGTCGAAGGTCTCGTGCAGGATGAAACGGGAAGAGTTCATGGGAACCTCCTTTGGAATGGAAGAAATGAATCGACTGATACTGGATTTATTGATGTTTTGGAGTGGATATGTAAAACAGGCGCATCTGTAATCGTACAGGTGCACCTGTTTTTATTTTCCTAAGAATTTTTTGGAACGGTAAGAATTACATTGATCGGATGAAGGCTTCCGGAGAGAAGTATGTAAAAGACCGGCAAATGGGTGATTCCAACTGCCGGTCTTATAAAATAAGTCAATGTCTCCTGTATTGGTCCCTGACACCCCCAGGAGTAGGGAAATCCTCCAGCGGCAGGAGCCGCTTGAGAAATATGTCCCTTCACTTACGAACCCTGTTGAACGGCCATTCTACACCCAAAAATAAAAACATTTTCAAAAATTTAGTAATTTTTATAATTCGCTTACGAAAGTTTTGCTGTAGGATGTCATGAGCTTTAGATGATTCTAATGCGCTGATGCTACAACCTGCCGTTGCGAAGCCATTGCGCTGAGCAACACCATTTGCGGTACACCGGCAGCCGTGATCGCATTTATTGAGATCCGCAATCGGTTTTCATAGATTGTTTACAAAAGAGGAACGCTTTTGGAACGCGGTGGTTTCTTTGCTGGAACGCAGCATCCGTATAATGGACACAACAGGCAGACAAGGAAGAACTGCCTGAAAAAACATTTTTGGAGGCATTTGATATGTACTTTGATTCTATTGCAAAAATCGTTTCTGAACGCACTGGCTGCGATATTTCTGCGGTAAAGCCGGAAAGCAAGTTCTCTGAACTGGGCATCGACTCGCTGGACACCGTGGAGCTGCTCATGGATCTGGAAGATGAGATCGGTATTGAAATCGAACTGAATCAGAAGGTGGAAACCATCGATGACCTGGATAAATTCATCCAGAGCAAAAAGGGTTAAGAACTATGATCAAGTCATCGATTTGTGAATTGCTGGGCATCGAATACCCGGTGTTTCAGGGTGGTATGGCTTGGATCGCTGACGGTAAACTGGCCGCTGCCGTTTCCAACGGCGGCGGCCTTGGCATCATTGCAGCAGGCAATGCGCCCGGCGATTATGTCCGTCAGCAGATCCATATTGCCAGAACGCTTACCAACAAGCCAATCGGCGTGAACATCATGCTGCAAAGCCCGTTTGCAGACGAGGTCGCAAAGGTCGTTGCCGAAGAAAAGGCGGATGTTGTAACTACCGGTGCAGGCAACCCGTCTAAATATATGAAAGAGTGGCTGGATGCAGGCATCAAGGTGATCCCGGTCGTCGCATCTGTTGCAATGGCAAAGCTGATGACCAGACTGGGAGCTTCTGCGCTGATCGCTGAAGGCGGCGAGAGCGGCGGACATGTGGGCGAGCTGACCACGATGGTGCTTGTTCCACAGATCTGCGATGCAACGACTCTGCCGGTCATTGCTGCCGGAGGTATTGCGGACGGAAGAGGTGTGGCGGCAGCTTTTATGCTCGGTGCCTGCGGTGTACAGATGGGCACGCGCTTTTTGAGTGCGGAGGAATGCAATATTCATCCGATTTATAAGGAAAAGATACTGAAAGCGACCGATCTGTGCACGATGGTAACTGGTAAGCGGCTGGGGCACCCGGTTCGCAGCCTGCGGACGCAGTTTGCCCGGGACTATTCCAAGGCGGAGTACAGCGGTATGCCGGATGAGGAGCTGGAATCGCTCGGTGCAGGTGTCCTGCGGTTGGCTGTGCAGCAAGGCGACACAGAAAAAGGCTGCTTTATGTCTGGTCAGATTGCTGCAATGGTCAAAAAGGAACAGCCGGCAGCGGAAATCGTGAAGGAAGTTATGGAGGAAGCAGAGCCTATCCTTCTGAGGGCAGCGCAATGGGTAAAGTGACATTTGTCTTTTCCGGTCAGGGAGACCAGTATCCCGGTATGGGCAAGGAACTGTATGACCGCTATCCTACGGCCAGAAAAATCTTTGAACTGTGCGATGCCATCCGCCCCGGAACGACGGTGCAGTGCATGGAGGGCACAGAGGACGAACTGAAAGAAACAAAAAATACGCAGCCATGCCTGTTTGCGACAGAACTTGCAATCGCAAGAGTTCTGATGGAAAAGGGTGTGATCCCCGATGCAGTTGCAGGGTTTTCGCTTGGAGAAGTCGTTGCTGCGACTGTGAGCGGAGCATTTGACGATGAGACGGGGTTCCGTCTGGTCTGCAAACGTGGCGAGCTGATGCAGTGTGAGGCGGAAAAGTTTGACACGTCGATGGCTGCGATCGTAAAGCTGACACCCGAACAGGTGCGTCAGGTGTGCAGCCGGTATTCTGATGTGTACCCGGTAAACTTCAACTGCCCGGGGCAGATCTCTGTATCCGGGATTTCCTCCCAGATGAAGGACTTTGCCGCCGATGTGAAGGCGGCAGGCGGCAGGGCGATTCCGCTGAAAGTAAAGGGGGCGTTCCATTCTCCCTTTATGGCACAGGCGGCAGATGCGTTTGCCGAGGAACTGGCGCAGACACCGCTCCGGGAGCGGAGGATCACGCTCTATTCCAACCTGACGGCGGAGCCGTACACGGAGGACGTTGTTGGGCTGCTCTCCCGGCAGATCTGCAATCCGGTCCAGTGGGAAACGCTTGTCCGCAATATGATCGCCGAGGGCTTTGATACTTTTATCGAGATCGGTCCGGGCAAAACACTGTGCAATCTGATTCGTAAAATCAGCGCAGAGGTCAAGGCAGTAAATGCCACAGAGTATCTGGCGGAGGTGGAAGGATGCTGAACGGAAAGACGGCCATCGTAACAGGTGCTTCTCGTGGGATCGGCGAAGCCATTGCGTACAAGCTTGCGTCGCTGGGGGCAAATGTTGCCATCGTCTATGCGGGTAATGTGCAAGCTGCAACGAAGGTCTGCGGAAATTGTACGCAAGTATATGGGGTGAAGGCCAAAGCCTACCAGTGTGACGTTGCCGACTTTTCGGCCGTGAAGGAGACAGTTGCGGCAATCAAGGCGGACTTTGGAACCGTACAGATCCTGATCAACAATGCGGGCATTACCCGTGACGGACTGCTTGCCATGATGAAAGAGGAAGACTATGATGCTGTTCTTAATACGAACCTCAAGGGTGCGTTTAATATGATCCGCCATGTCAGCGGTCTGTTGATCCGAAACCGCGAGGGTGTGATCATCAATGTTTCCTCCGTGTCGGGTTTGATGGGCAATGCCGGCCAATGTAATTATTCCGCCTCCAAGGCTGGTCTGATCGGTCTGACCAAGGCTGTGGCTAAGGAGCTTGCGCCCAAGGGTATCCGCTGCAATGCAGTTGCCCCCGGTTTTATTGCGACGGATATGACCGGTGATCAGGCAGAGAATCCACTGCTGAAGATGATCCCGCTGGGAAAAATGGGCGAGACAGAGGATGTTGCGGATGCAGTGGCATATCTTGTTGCCGCAAAATATATCACAGGCGAGGTGCTGCGTGTTGACGGCGGCATTGCGATGTAAGGAGTTTTTTATGAATGAAAACAGACGAGTTGTTGTGACTGGCATGGGAGCCATCACTCCGCTGGGCAACAACGTGACAGATACCTGGCAGGGGATGAAGACCGGCAAAAACGGGATCGCCCCGATCACACGGTTCGATACAGAAAAGTTCAAGGCAAAACTGGGTGCTGAGGTAAAGGGTTTTGATCCAAAGGAATACATGGGGGTCAATGAGACGCTCCGTACGGACCGCTATACGCAGTTTGCAGTGGCGGCGGCGCAGCAGGCTGTGACCGAAAGCGGGATCCAGGGCAATGTGCAGCCGGAACGCTTTGCAGTGCAGTTTGGCACGGGTATTGGCGGCATTGGCACGTTTGAGACAGAACATGCCAAGCTGCTGGAAAAGGGACCGCGCCGTGTGTCGCCCCTGTTTGTACCGATGATGATCAGCAACATGGCGGCTGGGACCATCGCCATTCGGTTTGACTGCCGTGGCTCGGCGCAGCCTTCGGTCACAGCCTGTGCATCCGGCTCAAATGCGATTGGTGAAGCAATGCGTCTGATCCGCCACGGCTATGCCGATGCGGTGATCACCGGCGGCGCAGAAGCTGCGATCAGCCCGTCTGCGGTGGCAGGATTTGTAAACATGCAGGCACTCTCCACCTCGGAAGACCCGGAGCAGGCTTCGCTGCCGTTTGATCGCCGCAGAGGAGGCTTTGTGATCGGTGAGGGTGCGGTTGCGCTGGTTCTGGAAGAATACGAACACGCAAAAGCCCGTGGAGCAAAGATCTACGGCGAGGTGTGCGGCTATGGATCCACCTGCGACGCACATCATATCACTGCACCACACCCTGAGGCACGCGGCGGCGCACAGGCGATGAGGGATGCCATGAAGGAAGCTGGCTATACGGAACAGGATGTTGTGTATGTCAACGCACATGGAACCGGTACGCCGATGAACGATGTGGTCGAAACGGTTGCCATCAAGAACGCCCTGGGCGAAGAAAATGCACGAAAAGCATATGTGAGTTCCACAAAGTCCATGACGGGACATATGCTGGGCGCAGCAGGTGCCATTGAGGCAATGGCCTGCCTTTGTGCGCTGAACGAGGGCGTGATCCCGCCCACGATCAATTTGAACGAGCAGGATGAAGATTGTGACCTGAACTGTGTGCCGAACACTGCTGTCCGGGCAGATATTACGTTGGCACTGTCTAACTCGCTTGGCTTTGGCGGTCACAATGCCTGTCTTGCATTCAGAAAGGTGTGATCGGAATGAATGAGACTGATATTCGCAAATATGCCGGGCTGATGCAGGAGCTTGGCCTGACCGGGCTTGAGATCACGGAAGAAAACAGCAAGGTTCGGCTGGAGCGTACGGTAACTCCGGCAAAAGAGATCGTCTGCTCGGCTCCTGAAACGGCCGGCGGTGCGCAGAGCACCTCGGAGACCAAAGACTATATCAGTGTGAAATCGCCCATCGTGGGTGTGTTTTACGCAGCCCCTGCGGAAAATGCAGACCCGTATGTTTCGGTTGGGGACAAGGTGACCAAGGGGCAGACCCTCTGCATCATTGAGGCGATGAAGCTGATGAACGAGATCGCTGCTGAGGAGACCGGCGTGATCTCAGAGGTGTGTGTTGCCAACGGTCAGATCGTGGAATACGGTACGGAATTGTTCCGTATCAAGAGGTGATGGAATGAACAGAGAAGAGATCATGAACATCCTGCCGCACCGGGAGCCGATGCTGCTGCTTGACGAGGTGGAAAGCAGAGATGACATGGCGGTTGGACATTATACCGTCCGGGGAGATGAGTTTTTTCTGAAAGGCCATTTTCCGGACGATCCAATCGTTCCGGGCGTGATCCTTTGTGAGATCCTGGCGCAGTCTGCCTGTGTGCTGCTGAAGGATGCTATGACGGAAGGCAAGCTGCCGGTCTACACAGGACTTAACAATGTAAAGTTCCGCTCTCCCGTAAGACCGGGCGATATGGTGGAGACCCAGTGCCGGATCAAACGATCCAAGCACCCCTTTTACTTTGCTGAAGGTACAGTCACCGTGGACGGACGACTGTGCGTGTCAGCTGAATTTTCCTTTGCAATTACAGGAGCGTAAACTATGTTTTCGAAAATACTGATCGCCAACCGTGGCGAGATCGCTGTCCGTATCATTCGGGCTTGTAAGGAAATGGGCGTAGCTACGGTGGCGGTATATTCCGAGGCGGATAAAAATGCCCTTCACGTGGCACTTGCCGATCAAAGCTACTGCATCGGAGGTCCTGAAGCCTCCGAGAGCTATCTGAATGAGGACCAGATCATCAGCACCGCAATTCTGGCGGGTGCACAGGCGATCCATCCCGGGTATGGTTTCCTTTCTGAAAATGCGCATTTTGCCCGCGCCTGCAGAAAGAATGGGTTGGTATTTATCGGCCCCGATCCTGAAAGTATGGAACGCCTTAGTGACAAAGCGATTTTGAAGGAACTGATCCGCAATACGGGGCTTGCGGTCATTCCGGGTACAAAAGCGATCGCTTCGGTCGAGGAGGCCAAACGTGCAGCCCATCGGATCGGCTATCCTGTCATGCTCAAGGCTTGTGCAGGCGGCGGAGGACGTGGCATCCGCCTGATCCGGTCCGAGGACGAAATGGACGAAGCTTACTATCAGGCTACAAGCGAAGCCATCAGTGCATTTGGCGATGGCAGCGTGTATCTTGAAAAATATATCTTTCCGGCGCGGCATGTGGAGCTGCAGATCCTTGCAGATGAGCATGGAAATGCAGTATGCCTGGGTGACCGGGATTGCTCTCTCCAGAGAAGAAACCAGAAACTTCTGGAGGAAACACCTTCTCCGGCGGTCGATGACGAACAGCGCAAAAAAAACATGGAACGCGCAGTGGAAGCCGTAAAAAAGATCGGATACGTTGGCGCTGGTACGCTGGAGTTTCTGCTGGATAAAGAGGGAAACTTCTGGTTTATGGAAATGAATGTCCGCCTGCAGGTCGAACATTGCGTTACCGAAATGCTGACCGGCTGTGATCTTGTAAAATGGCAGATCCGCATTGCTGCGGGTATTCCGCTGAATTTTACGCAGGAGGATGTCAGAATGAATGGCTCCGCGATCGAATGCCGCATCAATGCAGGCGGATGCGGGACACTGAAGATGATCCATGTTCCCGGCGGTCCGTCCGTGCGATTTGATACCTGCCTGATCCAAGGCACAGTGGTATCGCCGTATTACGACTCTCTGCTGGGCAAACTGATCGTCTACGCGAAAACAAGAGAAGAAGCACTCCGTAAAATGCGTGCCGCGCTTTGTGAGCTGGTGATCGATGGGATGCCGACCAACATTGAGGAACAACTGCGGATCGTGGAGGATGACCGCTTTACGTCCGGAGATTATGATCTGACTTTTATGGGAAACAGGTGATGAAATGGCATTGTTGAACTTTTTGAAACCCAAGAACCAATTGGAAGAAGGAGGGCGTACATCTTCGCCTGTCCAGCGTGATGCCGGCGAGCCTGAAAAGAAATGCCCGAATTGTCATAAAGAGATCCCGCTCAGCCGCCTGTGGGCGAACGATCTGGTCTGCTCATGCGGACATCATTTCCGGATGAAAGCCCGCCAGCGCATCCAGACACTGACTGATAAGGGGAGTTTTCGGGAGTTGTTTTCCAACCTGAAGGCGGAAAATCCGCTCAATTTCCCAGGATATCGTGACAAGGCGGAGGTTGCGCGGATGGCAAGCAGCGAAAAAGAGGCGGTCATCTGCGGCACAGCTTCCATTGGCAGACAAAAATGTTGTCTGTTTGTGATGGAACCCTATTTTATGATGGGCAGCATGGGCAGTGCTGTTGGTGAAAAGATCACGGAACTATTCGAATATGCGGTACAGCACCGGCTGCCGGTGATCGGGGTCACCGTGTCTGGTGGTGCCCGTATGCAGGAGGGCTTGCTGTCCTTGATGCAGATGGCAAAAACAAGTGCGGCAGTAAAACGCCATAGCGATGCAGGATTGCTGTACATTACGCTCCTCACCGATCCGACGACCGGAGGCGTAACGGCGAGCTTTGCAATGGAAGCCGATATTATTCTGGCGGAACCCGGCGCGACCGTTGGCTTTGCAGGGGCAAGAGTTGTGGAACAAACGACAAAAAAGGCTCTGCCGGAAGGTTTTCAGACGGCGGAGTTTGTGTTGAAACATGGCTTTATCGACAGCATCGTGCCGCGTTCCAGCCAGAAAAAATATTTGACCGAGCTGCTGAAAATGCACGAGAGGAGGGTGATGGTATGATCGAAACGGCTTACGACCGTGTGAAGAGTGCTCGTGACAGCAAACGGCCGACGGGACTTGATTATATCCGGGGTATCTTTAAGGATTTTACAGAGTTTCATGGTGACCGCCGTTATGCGGATGACCCTGCCATTGTGGGCGGCATTGCAAAACTGAACGATTGTCCGGTGACGGTGATCGCCATTGAGAAGGGACATACCGCAAAGGAACGAAGCTATCGCAATTTTGGTATGCCGCAGCCGGAAGGCTATCGAAAAGCACTGCGTCTGATGAAGCAGGCAGAGAAATTCGGCAGGCCGGTCATTTGTTTTGTGGATACATCTGGTGCACATTGTGGTGTCGGTGCAGAGGAGCGCGGTCAGGGTCAGGCGATCGCTGAAAACCTGATGGAGATGTCTACGCTCTGTGTGCCTATCATCTCGATCCTCATTGGTGAGGGCGGCAGCGGTGGTGCACTGGCACTTGCTGTTGCAGACCGGGTCTGGATGCTGCAAAGTGCAGTGTATTCCGTCATTTCTCCCGAGGGGTGCGCAAGCATTCTGTGGAAGGACCCGGCCAAGGCAGGTGCGGCCGCATCCAGCCTGAAACTGACTGCGGAAGATGCCAGGAGTCTTGGCGTGATCGAGCGGATCCTCTCGGAAAATGACATTGGCAAAAAAGAGTTTTATGATCGCATCCGCAGTCTTTTGGCTGAAGAGATCAGAGATCTGTCGGGTGACATTGACCTGACACAGCATCGTTACGACAGATACCGCAGACTGGGTGTCAGCGCGGTCATCAAGGAGTGAATATGAGCATTTACAAGCAATATTGCAGTGAGGTCGTTGATGAGAACGGCAGACTGAAAAAAATCAAACTGGACTATCCCGACAACTTTAACTTTGGTTATGATGTTGTTGATAAGATCGCAGATGAAACGCCGGAAAAACGTGCCCTTGTATGGTGCAACGTGGAAGGTGAAGAACATACTTTTTCGTTTGCGGAGATAAAAAAATACAGCAACCAGATGGCAAATGTGTTCCGCAGTGCAGGGATCGGCCACGGCGACCGTGTGATGCTGATCCTGAAGCGTCACTATGAATACTGGTTTGCAGCGGTCGCACTGCACAAGCTGGGTGCTGTGATGATCCCGGCTACGCATATGCTGACAGCCAGCGACCTTGTGTACCGCATCCGCTCCGCTAAGGTAAAAGCGATCGTATGTACCACCCAAAACGAAATGCCTGAAAAAGTCACCGCAGCTCTTGCGGAGATTGGAATGGCAGTAAAGCTCTGGTGTGTTGGGCAGGATGCAGAAGGGTTTGAAAACCTGACAGAAGCAATGTGCGCTGCCCCGGAGGAATTTGAACGTGTGCAGACTCTGGCAACGGATCCCATGATGCTGTATTTTACCTCTGGTACAACAGGCCATCCCAAAGGCGTGATCCACGATCACAGCTACCCGCTGGCGCATATCGTTACGGCAAAGTACTGGCATCAGGCAGAGGATAATGGTCTGCACTTTACAGTGGCAGAAACCGGCTGGGCAAAGGCTTCCTGGGGAAAGCTCTACGGGCAATGGCTTGTCGGTTGTGCGGTCATGGTATATGATTTTGACAACTTTGACCCCAAGCAGCTCACGGCAGTGATCAACCGCTATGGTGTCACTTCCTTCTGCGCACCGCCGACGGTCTACCGCTATCTGGTGCGCAAGGGGATCCCGTCAATGCCGACCCTCAAGCATGCAACTACCGCAGGCGAAATGCTGGCTCCCGAGGTGTTCCGCAAGTTTACAGAACGCACGGGGCTGGAACTGTGCGAAGGTTATGGACAGACAGAGACGACACTTCTGATGGCAAACTTCAAGGGTGATGATGCAGTGGAAGGCTCGATGGGGACGCCCTCGCCCTTTTACAACATCGAGCTTCGCGGCAAGGATGGAAAGCCGGTGGAGGTCGGCGAACTGGGCGAAGTGGTCATTATACCGGAGAAAGAAGGTAGACAGCCAGGCGTATTTTCGGCCTATCTTGACAATGAGGAGCAGTACCGCTATGTCTGGCGTGATGGCGTGTATCATACGGGCGATGCGGCGTATATGGACGAAAACGGCCGCTACTGGTTTCATGGGAGATTTGATGATATCATCAAGACCGGCGGTTTCCGTGTGGGGCCGTATGAAGTAGAAAATGTCCTGATGGAACACCCGGCGGTGGTGGAATGCAGTGTGATCGGTGTGCCGGATCCGCACAGAGGGCAGGCGATCAAAGCAGTGATCGTGCCAGGCAATGGTTATGAGCCCTCAAAGGAACTGGAACTTGAGATCAAGGAGTTCTGCAATCAGAGGCTTGCGGAGTACAAATGGATCCGATTGATCGAGTTTGTGCCGGAAATGCCTAAGACGATCAGCGGAAAGATCCGGAAAACGGTTCTTCGTAAGCAGGAGCAGAGCAAGCCCTGCGCATGAGATGGATGCTTTTTAGAAAAAATGTTCATGATTAAGGTGGAATGATCGATGAAAGGGATCGGGTGCGACATCGTCAGTGTTCCCCGGATCGCTGCACAGATGGCCGACAAACGGTTTGTGGATAAGGTCTATACGGCGTATGAGCAGAGCTGCATAGCGGCCAAAGGAGCACAGACCGCAGCAGGTTTGTGGGCGGCCAAAGAAGCTGTCAGCAAAGCACTGGGAACCGGCTTTGTTGGGTTTTGTCTCAGGGATATCGAGATACGGCACGACGAAAACGGTATGCCGCAGCCCATACTCTGCAACGGCGCGAAGAGGAGATCGGAAACCATCGGTGCAAAGGAGATACATATTAGTATTTCACACGAGAAGGAACAGGCGTTGGCATTTGCTGTGATTGAATGAATTGTGTCGATTTTTAAGAAATGTCACAATTTCATGTTATACTGCAGATAAAGCTGGATACAGTCCCATTGGCAGACACAGAGATCTGCAAAAGGAGCCAAGATGAACAACGCACTGAATAACATAGAAGAAATAATCGATCAGCAGATCAGTGGATTTCGCAGGTATGTATTGACCCCTCCGGTCCATCTGGGATATGTCAGCCGGAACCTGTGTGAGATGCTGGGCATTTCAAAGGAAGAATTGCTGGATGAGCGAGAGGATGCATACCTGCGGTGGGTGCATCCTGCGGACAGGAAAACATATCTGGAGCTTATCCAAAAGGTTTCGCAGCGGGAACAGCCCCTCACAGGAGAATATCGCCTTGTAAAAAGAGACGGCAGTGTGATCTGTGTGAAGGATGTGCTTACGCCCCAAAAGCTGGAAGACGGGACTCTTGTGGGGGATTCTGTTCTGGCAGATGTTACGGATCTGAAAAACGAGAATTACGATCTGCGCTTCCTGAACGATACTATTTCCTGCGGATTTCTGCGCTATACCTGTGAAAAGCAACCCCGAATCACTTACATCAGTCCTAAAATGATCGAGCTCCTGCGCTTTCCGGAAACGAAAGCGGGAGAAATCGATTATCTGGAATTGTATAAGAGCAACATCTTCTTGATGATCCCCATGGAGGAGCGGCGCAGATTTTCCAAATATCTGGAGCGCGTTTACACGGCAGAAGCACCGATCGCTGGCGAGATGACCCTGCAACGATGTGATGGCACCCGGGCATACGTTTTTGGCTGGGTGACCAAAACAGTCAATGAACAGGGGATAGCGGAATTTCAGAGTGTCTGCATGGATGTGACCGACCGCCATCAGGCACGCCGGATCCAGGAAAACAAACGCTATCTTCAGGCACTTGCCGATGTTTACAGTAAGATATTTGAGTTTGATCTGGATGCAAATACGGTCCGATGTCTGCATTGCGATCCGAACTCCGGCTTTCAGAACTTCAAAAATATCGCAGTACAAATCGAAGATGCGCTGGATAGGTGGCTGCTTGCTGCGGTCTCTCCGGAACAGCAAGATACGGTTCGCCTCTTTTTCGCAGATTTCTGCCAGAGAAGACTGGACAAAACGGATGGGAAACCTTCGCAGATCACCTATGATGCCCGTGCAGCGGATGGCAGCATGAAGCAATACATGGGGATGTTCATTAAAATCGATGAATCGGTGAGCTTTTACTGCTGCCGGGAAATGAAGAATACAGACCATGCAGTTGTCCTCGAGCAAGAAAACCTCCGCTTAAAGGAGAAAATGCGTGATCTGGTCATGCAATTCTCCGATGGTCTTGCGGCATTTGAAATCTCGCCCGAAGGGCAAGTGAAGCCGCTTTATGCAAGTGAGAACGTGTGTGAGTTCTTTGGCTATACCAAGGAAGAATGGCTTCCGTTGACCGAGCGCTTTACGCCGCTGGAAAGTTTTGTGGCGTATGGTGAAGCGACCTACGAAGACATTGCGCAGCTTTTGAGGACCGGCGAAGCGGAGTTCTCTTATTTTGACTATAAGTCCGAGACCGAGCGTCGGATCAAGGCCATCTGCTCGGAGAAAGAGCCAAATGCTACAGCATCTCGTTATGTTATGTTGTACGATGTAAATGGGAAGGCTGCGGACCAGAAACAGACCCTGCCGGAAAAGCGAACGGTGTCGATTCGTACGTTCGGCTATTTCGATGTATTTGTGGGAGATACCCCGATCGCATTCCGAAACAAAAAGTCCAAGGAGCTGTTTGCACTTCTGGTGGACCGCAAGGGCGGCTATGTTACATCGGAAGAAGCGATCAGCTTTCTGTGGGAGGATGAGTCGGCCAACACCCTGACCCTTTCAAGATACCGTAAGGTTGCACTTCGTCTGAAAAGTACTCTGGAGGAGTATGGTATTTCCGATGTTGTAGAATCGGTAGACGGCAAGCGGCGCATCGTGCGGGATAAGGTCGAGTGTGATCTTTACCAGTACCTTTCCGGCAAAGAGGAATATGCGCAGCTTTTCAAAGGCAGCTACCTGACAAATTATAGCTGGGGTGAGATGACCCTGGGAGAGTTGGTGATGAATCAGAAATGAGTCTTTCCATGTGCGGTTATACGCACACGGTCCATTATTATGAGACAGACAAAATGGGCATTGGTTTTCATCTTCGGGAGCAGGCAACCTGAAGCTACAAAAATAGCCGGACAACATGCTGAGAGTGACCTTAGATGATGTACAAATGATTTATGCATTCTGTAAAAGAAATACACAGTATTATG
>CAYXQN010000019.1:0-17937 GCA_964466825.1 uncultured Faecalibacterium sp.
GTTGCCGATTTCGTAATTTTCTCAAATTACTGTCTTATCAGCACACAGCAAAATCGGAGCTCTTTTTGTTTGCAACCGATTTCTGTTTCAGCAGAATGGGCAGCTTCGGCGGGTTTATTTATATCAGACGCCTTGCAAGCCAGACAAGCGTCTCGACTTGAACTTGAGCTCGTCGCAGCTCACCAAAGGCTTCTTCAAAGGCGGCCTTTTCCAGATGCCCATCTGCTGCGCACAATGCAGCTTCCAATTCTGAAAAGTCCTCGGTACGCAGAAGATGATTGGTCTTTTTGCGCATTCGATTGCATCGTATGGCAGCGGCTGAAAGTTGCTGCCGTGCCGTTGCAACATCTTCCTTGCGGAGCGCATCCAGTGTGAGGTTTAAAGCTTCTGACAGATCCGCTGCAAAACATTCTACCTGATAGCTGCTGTAAAATGCAGTTGCAAACAGAATGACCACAATGGCGATACAGGCATAAATACGTTTCATCTGTTTCCTCGCAGAGAGCAGCCGGTTTTGTGGCTCTCTTTTTTTAGCAGAAAATAATCTTCCGTTTCGTTGCCGATCAAAAGTAAAACTTCTTCTGGCAATACCGTATTGGCTTGAACTGTACGATCCAGCCAGGTATGATCTTTACCGCACCAGAGCAGGTTTTCTTCCAGGACCTGCCCGTCTAGAATAAATGGGATCGTGGCCTTACTGTGAGTGGCTTTGCATTGCAGATCGCGTAAGGTCACAGGTTCTTTTTCGGGGCGCAAAGCAACAGAAAGAGTACCATTTGTTTCAATAACAGCATAAGATACATCCCGGGGGTCAAAAACATCTTTGGCACGAAGTGCTTCCATCAAATCGGCCGTTGTCAAACGCAGCATCCGCAGAACATCCTGATCGATCTGTCCATCCAGGATCACTGCTTTGGGACGACCGGCAAGCAGATTGAAGAACTTCTGGCTCCGGAAGCTTAGTGCAGAACCCAAAAGTTCCAGAGCGGCAATCAGAAACAAAGGGATCAGACTGGAAGTAATGGGGACATCCTCGGATTCAATTGAGATGGATGCCAGATTTGAGATCAGGAGCGTGGTAACCAATTCTTCAGGCTGAAGTTCTCCCAGCTGGCGTTTTC
This sequence comes from uncultured Faecalibacterium sp., assembly GCA_964466825.1. Taxonomy (GTDB): domain Bacteria; phylum Bacillota; class Clostridia; order Oscillospirales; family Ruminococcaceae; genus Faecalibacterium. The sequence goes on from CAYXQN010000019.1 coordinate 1,122, forward strand.
CCATCAACCGCATGGCGAACAGGACGCAGAGATAAATCAAAATCGTACGGCAGATCAATAGCTTCATAGGAATACTCCTTTGGCTTTGGTACGGAATGGAATAACTTCAATAAGGGAATACTGCTTGCGAAAGAGGTGGGGAATATATGCAAACGATTTTCAGGGAGCTGGCGCAAAACGAGAAAATGCTCGATGAAATGTTTGGCTCATCTGCGGACTATTATGCCAAAGAAATTACGATTTATCACTGTCGGTGCTGTGTTGTAATGTTTGATGGTATGGCCAGTTTGGAGTCTCTTTGGAGACTGCTGCTGGATGCAGCAAGTCACCCGACGGCTATTACAGTTCCATCGGACAAAACTCTGGGGGAACAGGTATATGACCTTATCTTTTATAACTCTGTGATCCCAGCGGAAAACACGCCGGTTACCAACTTTGATCAGCTTATTCAACGATTAACTGCTGGAATGGCGGTACTGATGCTGGAAGGAAGTGCAAAGGCAATTGCGTTTTCAGTTCAAAACCTGAAAGCACGATCCATAGAAGAACCTGAAGGGGAGGGGAATCTTCGCGGCTCGAGAGAAGGCTTTTCGGACTTGCTCAGGGTCAATCTGAGCCTTCTGCGGCGACTGAATCGGACGCAGGCACTGGTGCAGGAGGTGGTGCAGGCCGATACACAGATGGCGACTGAATACGCAGTATGTTATTGCAAGGACAAAGTGGATATCAATATGGTACGCCGGGTGAAAAAAATACTGGCTGAGGCTAAGCCAGAGCTTCTGTTGGATTCCAGTTATTTTGTACCGTGGCTGATACCCTCCAGATTTCGTTTGTTTACACCAGTATGTTATACTCAGCGTCCCGTAGTGGCAGCAGCAAAACTTTGCGAGGGTAAGATTTTGGTAATGGTCAATGGAAGTCCGTCTGCTATGATCCTTCCGACACTTTTTCGTGAAAATTTTGATTGTTTGGATGATTATGCGTCAACAGCAGTTTTTTCCTCTTTTTTGCGGCTGCTGAAGTATGCTTCCTTCTATCTGACGATTTTTTTGCCAGGGGTATTTGTGTGCCTGGCGGTTTATCTGCCGGAACTTCTTCCGGCACAGCTTCTTTATAAAATTGAGGCGGCAGAGCAGGCGACACCACTGCCGTTGTTTGCGGAGATGCTTCTGGTGATCCTGATTTTGGAGATCATCCGTGAGGCTGGCCTGCGAATGCCGCAATCACTGGGACATTCTGTCAGCCTTGTGTCGGCTTTGATCATTGGCGATGCAGCCATTGCTACGGGGCTGATGAGTACACCGGTGGTGTTTGTTACAAGTGTTACGGCGATTGCGTTGTTTGTAGTACCTGCCCTGTATGAGCCGGCTACATTGCTTCGCATCGCCGTCGTAGTTGCAGCTGGACTGGCAGGGCCAGTCGGACTGGCGGCCGCCTTTTTTGCAATTATCCTGAGCCTTTCCGGCTTGTCTTTTCTGGACGTCCCGTATATATCAGCTCAGTGGTTTTCGTCTGGAACTTTTGCTGAAGATGGCGTGATACGTCGCAACTACCGCAGACTCTCTCAGAATCATTTTGATATCTGGAATAAAAGGGGAAACCATCCATGAAGGATAGAACAAGACTGTCGTATAGGTCGGTTGCATTGAGCATTGTGACAGCAACACTATCACAAGGTGCTGTGACAATGGGAACTGTGGAGATTTGGTTTGGACTGCTAATATCCGTCGGGATCTGTGTGGTGTTATGGCTGTGCAGTTTGTGCGGCCGATATCAGGCGGAAGGGAAGGGAGCAAACAGGTTATTGTGCTTTGTTTTCGTGCTCTGTTTTTGTGCCGAAACACTGCAAACAGCCCGGTTCGCTCATACAGTCTGCCAACAGGAGTTTTCTTCGATGGCGCTGCTGGGGTTTTTGCCCATTCTTCTGTGGCTTGGATGGAGCAGAGATGCTTATCAATGGAACGTTATGGCGAATATCCTATGGTGTTTTATGCTATTTGGGGGAGTGATTTTTTTGGTTGGAGTAGCCAGTCAGCTTCGTTGGGAGAGACTGATCCTCCAACCAACACAGTATTCCGTGAATCATTGGAAATTGCTATTGTATGCGGAGTATTTTTTGCCATTGCTTGATAAAAAGACAATGGATCACGGTCAGCCATTGTTCACGCTTCCACTGTGGAGTTTTACTGTGCAGGCGGGGATGGCCGTTGTTTTTGCACTTTTATTTGGAAGCAGAGACTATCCATCACTGGAAATTTTGCGTGTTTGGAGCATAGGGGCATTTTCCAGAATGGATGCTCTGCTTTTGCTGATATGGCTTACTTGTGCGTTTTATCGTATCTGCGTTTTGTGTTCATTGATCCGAAGTGTGCTTGCGGTATCGTGTAAAGGTAATTCAATGAGAAAAGGAATGCAGAAATGAGTAATATTAAAAATAGCTCTTTGCTAAAAATGGTTCTTTTGGCAGGTTGGTGTCTGATTTTTCTCCGTTGCGAAACCACTGCTAAAAGTATGATAAGGGCAGTTTATATAAGCCAGGAGCAAACGGATTTCAGGGTCGTTCTTTTATACCAGTCACCGGTGCCTTCCTCCGACTCAGCTGATGCGGAAATACAGCTTGAAAGTGTTGTAGCAAACGCAGATACGATGGAAAAAGCGATAACTCAAGCAGAGGAGCTCTTGCCACAGGCTGCTAACTACCGCTTATGCGATTATTTGCTTGCAGATCAGACGGTTCAGGATGAGTTGTTTTGCATATATGAAAATCTTGTGCTCCGTCAACAATGCGGTCGTACGGCGGCACGGGTGATTTTGCTGGATGAGTCGATGCGTGAATTGATGATGGAAAATGATCCGGAAACAGCATGGCAAGACAAACTTCTGGAGAAACTCCAGCAGATAACGATGCAGATGCCCTGTCTTTATCAATGGCAGGAAGACTGCTTGTATCCGATGCTGTCTTTTGCGGAAGGATGGATCGAAGTACAGGAAGAAGGGTATCTGCATACAAATGGTAAATATCTTAAACTGAGTGCAGACCAGTCGAAGGCAGTGAGACTTATGCAGGGCGGCGGTGGGAAATTTATCTTTTGGATGGAAAATGGCGTGGTCCAGATCCGCCGGGCGATCTGTTCGGTAACGTTAACTTCCGACTTGGTGATATGTCGGCTGGATTGCCAGACGGAATACGGAATGCAAATACCAACGTCAGAGCAACAGCGGGAGCTGGAACAGCTTTGTACACGGACAGTGTGTGTGTTGTGGCAGCAGGGGATAGACCTGTTGCGGCTTCAGGCATACAGTAGGATGCAAAGGGGGATAAATGCTGAAATTCATCCAACAAAAAACGTCTGCCCGCAGATACGGACAGACGTCAGATTCTTTTGAGAATTCAGTTCGCAATAGAAAAAGTTACTGTAATGGTAGTGCCAACATCCATCTGGCTTTCCAGCCGGATACGAGCGTTGTGGATCAATGCAATGTGTTTGACGATCGCAAGTCCCAAGCCGGTTCCGCCGGTTTCTTTACTGCGGCTCTTATCGACTCGATAAAAACGTTCAAATACACTGGATTGTGCATCCTGTGGGATGCCAATTCCGGTATCCGAAACAGTAAGGGAACAGTGCCCATCTCTGGTACAGGATGTGATGATCTGTACCTTGCCGCCGGGACGGTTGTACCGAATGGCATTGTCGCATAGATTCTGGCATAGTTCGTCCAAAAGACTGCGGCTGCCAAGTACCGGTGCACTTTCACCAAGATAGCTGAGGGTAACGTAAGCGCGCCGGGCATTGATCTTCTGGCGTTCAACACATTCGCGTGCAACATCAAGCAAATCAACCGTCTCCATCGCAGGAGGTGTTTCTGAATCACTGGTGTTGTCCAGCTTAGAAAGCTGCAGAATATCATTGACCAGTTGGATCATCCGGGATGCTTCCACATGGATCCTATGACCAAAGGCGGAAACATCCTCTGGCTTGGCAATGCCGGTCTCGATCAGTTCTGCGTAGCCGGAAATGCTCGTAAGGGGTGTTTTTAGTTCATGGCTGACATTAGCGGTAAACTCCTGCCGGAGTTTTTCGTTGCTTTCCCGCAGGATACGGTCGGAATGAATACTGTCTGCAAATGGGACAAGCTCCTTGTAGGGCACATGCTCCTGAATATGGTCCAGATCATCGGTCATATCCAAAACTGGCTGGACCAGTGCACGGGTAAGCAAAGTGGCTAACACAGCGGCTGCAAACATCAAAGCAACACAGCTCAGAATGATTGCAGGCAGGGTGGAATCATAAATAGACCAGGTGGTTTCAGCATCCTGAGCAATGCGCAGGATGTTTCCGTTGGCCATCTGCACTGCATAGTAGTAAGTCGTATATCCCATGGTCTGAGAGTCACGCTTGTCCTTGCCGGTGCCGGTTTTCATGGCCTGTTGGATCTCCGGTCGGGAGAGGTGATTTTCCATGGGCTGTGCTGTGGCCGATTCAAACAGGACATCGCCATCCGGAGAAATCAGAGTGATACGCAGATCCTCCATGACAAAATCCGAAAGCTGTTGGGGATCTTCTGCCAAAGAGTAACCTGCACAAATCAGTCCGGTTTCTTTTTCCAAAGCGTCCCATGCCTGTGCGGTAAAGGCTTTGTGGAATACAAAAATGCACAACGTTGCGGTAAACAACAGTCCCAGAAACCCCATCAGGAATAACCGGTAACTGATTTTTTCTTCCATGCTGCGCAGCTTCATTCCTCGCTCTCCTCCTCGTCGGTGAGCTTATAACCCACCTTGCGGACAGTACGGATATAACGGCCGGCATCACCAAGTTTTTTGCGCAGGGTCCGGATGTGCATATCCACTGTACGGCTTTCTACCGAAATATCAGTGCCCCAAACCACTTGCAGGATGGTCTCGCGCGTTACTACAAGCTCAATGTTTTGCAGCAGCAGGCGCAAAAGACTGTACTCTTTGTAAGTCAGCTCCAGAGTGGTGCCATTCACGGTCACATTGTGTCGTGCATTGTCCATCTGGATCTCATGAAAGCTGAAGACGTTTGGCTTTTCTTCCGGTGCTGAGCGGCGCAATGCTGCCCGGATTCGGCTCAGAAACTCCATAATGCCAAAAGGTTTTGTGATGTAGTCATCTGCACCGCAGTCAAGCCCGCGTACCGTATCCATTTCGCTGGATTTGGCAGTGACCATAATGATCGGTAACTTGCGCAGGGAAGGGGTGTTGCGCAGCTTTTTCAGGATGGAATAACCATCCTCGCCGGGCAACATAACATCCAGGATCACAAGCTCAGGCTGTGTGGTGCGCATTGCCTGCCAGAACGGCTCAGAGCGGTCAAAACCCTGCACTTCATAGCCACTGGATTGCAATGCATATTGTTCTAACTCACGGATGGCGGCATCGTCTTCAACAATATAAATCATTACTTCGCTTCCTTATTTTCAGAGTTGTCTTCCGGGAACAGGTAGCGCTCGCGATAGCGTTCGAGCAAACGCTGGAACTCCTCGCTCTCGGCGGTGTTTGTTCCGTTGCGCAGGTCGTTGAGATATGCGTGGGTATCAAAGGAATCCTGTGCAACCTCCAGCTGTGCAACAGCCGTATTGCTGCAATGATCACAAATGCGCTCATAGTTGGTTAACAGATCTTCCAGCACAAATCCGTACTCGATCGAGCAATTACCCGACTGCAAACGTGCAATGTGACGTGCTTTGATCGCACGGACCAGCTCGTCCACAACCTGTTCCAGCGGCTCGACCTTGGCAGCAAGCCGCAGGTCATTGGTACAAAAAGCCTCGGTAGTGCGGGTGAGGGTGTCCTGTACAGCATCTTCCAGCACACGCAGCTCCTCACTGGCGTCCTTGGAAAATTGTACGGGCTTACTGTGGATCTCCTCAGCAGAGCGGACCAGCAGAACGGAGTGATCGCTGATGCGCTCAAAATCACTGATGGTGTGCAGCAGGGTGTTGATACTCTGGCTGTCAGTATGACTCAGATCCCGGGTGGAGAGCTTGACAAGATAGGTGCCCAGGGCGTCTTCATACTGATCGACCTGTTCTTCAGCATCCATGACTTTCTGTGCCAGCTCGTCGTTCCAGTTATGGGTCAGGCTCATAGCCTGAACAACACCCTGACGCGCAAGCTCGGCCATCTCAGAAGCAGCAGCGCGGGCACGTTCCACTGCAACAGCAGGAGTGTTGAGCAGACGCTCGTCCAGCATGGTGAAATGCTCGGACTCCTGCGCGGGATCGTCCGGGATGGTGGCAATGGCCAGTTTTTCCAGAACACCTGCAAAGGGCAGCAGAACGACCGTTGCAGTAATGTTGAACACAGAGTGCACAACCGCAATGCCCCAAGCTTCAATGGAATCGCCCACAAAGCTGAACTGGAGCACAGCATTCAGGCCATAGAATGCGACCAGGAAAATGCTGACACCAATGATGTTGAAGTACAGGTGTACCATTGCGGTACGGCGGGCGTTCTTATTTGCACCTACAGAGGAGATCAGGGCGGTAACGCAGGTGCCAATGTTCTGGCCCATGATAATAGGGATCGCACTGCCCCAGGTGATAACACCAGTGGCACTGAGGGCCTGCAGAATGCCAACGCTGGCGCTGGAGCTCTGGATGACAGCGGTGACCAGGGCACCTACCAGAACACCCAGCAGAGGATTGGAGAAACGGACAAACAGCGAGGTGAACCAAGCTTCGTCCTGCAGCGGATGAACAGCATCCGACATGGTGGTCATGCCGGTCATCAAAACAGCAAAACCGATCAGGATCGTGCCGATTCCTTTTTTCTTCTCACTCTTACACATATACAACAAAATGCCGATAAATGCAAGCAGTGGGCTGAAAGAAGTTGGCTTAAGCAACTGAATGAACAAACTGTCGCCCTCCAGACCGGAGAGGCTCAGCAGCCAGCTGGTGACTGTGGTGCCGACATTGCTGCCCATGATGATGCCAATGGCCTGGTGCAGCTGCATAATGCCGCTGTTGACAAAGCCGACGACCATGACAGTAGTGGCACTGGAGCTCTGGATGATGGCGGTTACGACAAGACCCAGCAAAAAACCTTTGAACGGATTGTCGGTCAGGCGGCTCAAAAGCTTCTGCAGCTGTCCGCCAGCCTGCTTTTCAAGCGACTTGCCCATGATGTCCATGCCGAACAGGAACAGAGCCAAACCGCCCAGGAGAGAAAAGACGTTAAAGATCGTCATAGATGCTTCCTCGCATTTCATAATAGAATGGGTTAAAATTTTACAATTCAGAGTATAGTGGGTCAATGTAAAATCCAAAACCGACTCAATGTAAAAAAGGCGTAAAAAACAGAAATAAAAAATCAGGTCATCTCGAAATAGCGTTGTTTTGCTGAGAGGAGCGAAAATTGGCGTTGTAATCTAGGCCCGATTCAAGTATAATCATAGATAGTAAAATAGGGGCGGTGTCTGCCGCTGAAAGGATACAGGAGGAACCAGGATGGGTACGTTCAATGTTTCACTCAAGACGCTGACCGAGCGTGTCAGCATGGATGTTGTCTATACGCCAAAGCCTCTGGAAGAAATCAATGTTGAGATCGCAGAGGTCAACCGTCCGGGCTTGTTTCTGGCAGGTTACTATGAATACTTTGATCGACTGCGCCTGCAGATCATGGGCCTTGCAGAGATGAATTTTCTTCTGGGACTCAGTGCAGAAAAGCGCTATGAAGCTTTGGATCAGCTGTTTCGGCAAAAACCGCCGGCTGTCATCGTCTGCCGTGACGAGGAGCTTGAGCCTTTTCCGGAAATGCTGGAGCTTTCCGGCAAGCACGAGGTGGCATTGCTTCGTTCGAACGAGACGACCTGTACCCTGATGGGCAGCTTGATCAGTGTGCTGAATATGGAACTTGCACCGCGTATCACCCGCCATGGTGTTCTGGTCGAGGTCTATGGCGAAGGCATCCTGATCTTGGGCGACAGCGGTATTGGTAAAAGTGAGCTGGCTATCGAGCTGGTTAAGCGCGGTCACCGTCTGGTGGCAGACGACGCAGTAGAACTGCGTAAAGTTTCCAACCGCCAGATCATGGGTACTTCACCGGAAAACATCCGTCACTTTATTGAGCTGCGTGGTATTGGCATTGTAAATGTTGCCCGTGTTTATGGTGTTGGCGCAGTAAAACTGAGCGAAAGTCTGGATCTTGTTGTTCAGCTGGAAGCCTGGGATCCCACAAAGAATTATCAGCGCACCGGTCTTGAGAGTGAATATTACGAGATCCTGGGGGTTAGTATTCCCAGCACCAGCATCCCGGTATCTCCGGGACGTAACCTGGCTGTGGTATTGGAAACCGCAGCTATCAATAACCGTCAGAAAAAGATGGGATACAATGCGGCGAAAGAACTGCTCATCCGTCTGGGACTGGATGATGTTATGGAATAATGTCCGTAAAACCGGAAGGAGATTATTGATTTATGGAACGATTTCAGCAAAAGCTGTGTACGGAACAGATCCCTTTTAAGGTAGAAGAACCGCTTGCTGCCCACTGCACTTTTAAAATCGGCGGCCCGGCAAAGCTGTTCGTTCAGCCGGAAACAGAAGAACAGCTTTGCCGTGTGATCGCTTTGTGCAGAGAATTGCAGATTCGATACTATCTTCTGGGCAATGGCAGCAATATCCTGTTTGCAGACGAAGGCTTTGCCGGAGCAGTCATTGATATTTCGACGCTTAGGACGGGTATCCGGATGAGTGGCCAGACCATCACAGCAGGCGCCGGTGTGCGCTTGTCAGCGCTTTGCAAGGCTGCTTTGGCGCAGGAGCTTACGGGGATGGAATTTGCCTATGGTATTCCTGGTACTGTGGGCGGTGCGGTCTATATGAATGCTGGTGCCTATGGCGGGGAGATGAAGGATGTTCTGGTTTCTGTGCGGTATCTGGATACCGACGGAAAAATCATACAGGCTCCTGCAGCAGATCTTGATCTGGGATATCGTCACAGTGTTTTTGAAGAAAACGGCGGCTGCATCCTGACTGCAGATTTTTGCCTGCAAAAAGGGGATCCACAGGAGATTCGTGCAAAAATGGAAGATCTGATGGGCCGTCGTATTGAGAAACAGCCGTTGGATAAGCCCAGCGCAGGCAGTACCTTCAAACGCCCGGCGGGAGCATTTGCAGCCGCACTGATCGACCAGTGCGGCCTGAAAGGGCTGCGTCACGGCGGTGCAGCTGTAAGCGAAAAGCACAGCGGATTTGTAGTAAATATGGGTGGAGCTACCTGTGCAGATGTTCTTGCATTGTGTGAGGAAGTACGCACGGTCGTAAAAGAAAAAACCGGCTATGACCTTGAGCGCGAGATCCGCGTGGTGCGTTGATAGCTGGCAGGTACATTTTAGGGCGTAAAAGGGAAGGTGTCACAGAATTATGGAACTGCTGATCGTCAGTGGATTGTCCGGTGCAGGTAAATCGGTTGCCATGAATGCCCTGGAGGATATCGGCTTTTTTTGCATAGACAATGTGCCCGCCGGGCTTTTGCCCAACATTATGGCGTTTTCCAATGCAGGTGAAAATCAATTGGCGCGTGTGGCTTTGTCTATGGATGTGCGTGGCTGTCACTCCAGTCAGGAGATCGAGTGGGCTTTGGATCAACTGGATCATCAGAAGACAGCATATAAGATTCTGTTTCTGGATGCGCCGGATGAGGTTTTGACCCGCCGTTACAGCGAAACACGCCGGCGCCATCCTATCAGCATTGCCGAGGGTGTTTCTACGCAGGAAGCTTTTCTGAAGGAGCGTCGGATTTTGCGCCCTCTGCAGGAGCGGGCGGATTATCATATCAACACGGAACTGCTTTCTACAGCCCAAAACAAAGAACGTGTCTGCGACCTTTTCTTGCGAGAAGGCGGGGCGAAAAGTGCGATGCGCCTGGTGGTGATGTCGTTTGGTTTTAAGTTTGGCGTCCCGCGGGAAGCAGATCTTGTGCTGGATGTGCGCTGCCTGCCAAACCCATTCTATATTCCGCAGCTGAAAAACAAGACTGGCCTAGACCAGGAAGTTGTGGATTTTGTTATGGGACATCCGGAAGCAAATCAGCTTCTGGAGCATTACGAGAAATTTCTGGAATTTGCACTCCCGCTTTATGTCAAGGAAGGTAAAAGCCAGTTGACCATTGCGGTGGGGTGCACAGGAGGCAAACACCGGTCTATCACTTTTGCCCGCAAAATCGCAGAATACTGTGAACAGCTTGGTTACGATCCTGCTACCCAGCATCGTGATGTCAAGCGCTGAGAGAATAGAGGAAGTTAATGATAAGTTTTGCGTCCCGTGTGCGGGAAGAAATCGCACAGCGCAGCTTGCAAAAAGATTGCTGTGTGCGTGCAGCTGCATACGGTATTGCGTGCTTTGCAAAGTGCTTTGATGCGCGCGGCCTTGTGTTTCAGACGGAACAGCCGCACTCGGTACAAACAGCTCAGCAGCTGTTTGCCCGTTGTGGGATCCAGGGCGAGATCGTAGAAAATCATCGCCCGAGTGGTGTTCTGTATGAATTCAAGATCTGTGCTCCGGAGCAGGTGGCCCGGATGCATGAGTTGTTCCACACAACAGGAACAGAGACAAGCCTTCAGATCGATCCGGAACTTATCCGTTGCCAGACCTGCGTCAGTGCATACATTGGCGCAGCCTTTTTATGCAGCGGCACTATGACCGATCCGCAAAAGGAATATAACCTGGAATTTCTTACTGCACGCACAAATCTTGCAAAAGATTTTGAAGCGCTTCTGGCAGAACACGAGTTTGCGCCGCATCGTTCTCGACGAAATGGTGTCAATCTGGTATACATAAAGACAGGTGCAAATTTGGAGCGGCTGCTCAGTTTTATGGGAGCAGGTATGGCTGCGGAGGAGATCCATGTGCAAATATCGCTCAAACAGTTCCGGAATCATTCCAATCGGCAGACCAACTGTGATACGGCAAATCTTGGTAAAACAGCCCGTGCCAATGCACAGACTTTAAGGGCAATCCGGTTTTTGCAAGAGCAGCATGCTTTGGAAACACTGCCGGATCCATTGCAGCTTGCTGCTGAAAAGAGGATGCAGTATCCGGATCTGTCTTTGGCAGCGCTGTGCGAACGCTTTGAACCGCCGATCAGCAAATCGGGATTGTCGCATCGGATGAAAAAACTGGAAGTGTTGGCAGAATCGCTGCGTAAGAGGATGGAACAGGAAGGAAGCCTATGACACAGATCAGCGAGAATAACAAACATGGCAGAGAATTTGTCCATCTCCATATTCATACGGAGTATAGCCTTTTGGATGGTGCCTGCCGGATCGATCAGCTGATGGACCGGGTAAAAGAATGCGGCCAGACGGCGATCGCCTGTACAGACCATGGCGTAATGTATGGTTGTGTGCAGTTTTACAAGGCTGCCAAAAAAGCGGGGATCAAACCGATCATTGGCTGTGAAGTTTATGTGGCTACTCGGACCCGTTTTGATAAGGTGAACAAGATCGATGGCAGTCATCACTTGATCTTGCTGTGTAAAAACGAGACAGGCTACCAGAACCTGATCAAAATGGTGTCGGCGGCGTTTGTCGAAGGCTTTTATTCAAAGCCTCGTGTGGACAAACAACTGCTGGAACAGTACCATGATGGGCTGATCTGCCTGTCAGCTTGCCTTGCGGGCGAGATCCCAAGGGCAATTTTGGCAGGCGACTATGAACGTGCAAAGGAAACAGCCCTCTGGTATCAGGATCTGTTTGGAAAAGATAATTATTATATTGAGCTGCAGGATCATGGCTTGGAAGAAGATAACATCGTTCTGCCGCAGCTGATCAAACTGGCCCGTGAGACTGGTATCCCGATGGCAGCAACCAACGATGCGCATTATCTGCGGAAAGATGATGCAAAAATGCAAGGGATCCTGTTGTGTATCCAGACAGGCAAAACCATTCAGGATGCAGACAAAATGGAATTCCAGACAGAGGAGTTCTATGTCAAGACTACGGACGAAATGTATGATTTGTTTGCAATGGTGCCGGAGGCTTGCTCCAATACCGCCCGCATTGCGGAACAATGTAATTTCGATTTTGATTTTGGTCACACAAAGATTCCTTATTATAAAGCCCCGGATGGGATGGATAACCAGGCCTACTTTGAAAAGTTGTGCTGGGATGGACTTGTGCGCAGATATGGGCCGGATGTGCCGCAGGCCAACAAAGACCGGCTGGCATACGAGATCGATGTGGTCAAAAAGATGGGGTACACCAACTACTACCTCATCGTATGGGACTACATCAATTACGCAAAAAGCCAGGGGATCCCGGTAGGGCCAGGCCGTGGCTCCGGTGCAGGCAGTATTGCGGCGTACTGTGTTGGCATTACGGATATCGATCCGATCCGCTACAATCTGCTTTTTGAACGGTTCCTCAATCCGGAACGTGTTAGTATGCCGGACTTTGACGTTGACTTTTGCTACGAGCGCCGACAGGAAGTGATCGACTACGTCAACCGGAAATATGGTGCTGATCATGTGGCGCAGATCGTAACGTTTGGCACGATGGCAGCACGCAATGCGATCCGGGATGTTGGCCGTGTCATGGGCATCCCGTATCAGAACGTGGATGTGGTCGCAAAGCTGGTTCCGATGGAATTGAAAATGACCCTGAAACGTGCGCTGGAAGTATCCAGTGAACTGAAAAAAATGTACGACTCGGATCCTCAGGTAAAGGAATTGATCGACACCGCAGCAAAAGTAGAGGGAATGCCGCGTCATTCGTCTACCCATGCGGCGGGTGTCGTGATCACACCGGAGCCGACAGACTACTATCTGCCGCTTGCTACCAATGATGGTCTGCCGGTAACGCAGTTCAATATGACCGAAATTGAAGAACTTGGTCTGTTGAAGATGGACTTTTTGGGCCTGCGAACCCTGACAGTTATTCGTGATGCAGAGCTTGCGGTACAAAAGCATCATCCGGAGTTTTCCATGCAGGGGCTGGATTATGATGACCAAGCTACCTATAAAATGCTGTCACAAGGAGATACGGAGGGCGTGTTCCAGCTGGAATCCTCAGGAATGAAACAGGTCCTGGTCGGACTTCAGCCACAGAACCTGGAAGATGTCATCGCATTGATCAGTCTGTATCGTCCCGGTCCGATGGATTCGATCCCCACTTATCTACGCAATCGTCATGAACCAGATAAAATCAGCTACAAAACGCCCCAGTTGGCGCATATTCTGGATGTGACCAACGGCTGCATCGTGTACCAGGAGCAGGTTATGCAGATCTTCCGTGAGCTGGCAGGCTTTTCGTTTGGTCAGGCAGACAATGTCCGTCGTGCTATGAGCAAGAAGAAACATGCAGTCATGGAAGCAGAACGGGAGCACTTTGTGCATGGCTGTACCGAGCCCGGCCACGAATGTCCGGGCTGTGTGGCGAATGGTATTCAGGAATCGGTCGCAAACGAGATTTATGACGAAATGTCCAGCTTTGCCTCTTATGCGTTCAATAAGAGCCATGCGGCTTGCTACGCATATGTGGCTTTCCAGACGGCGTATCTCAAGTGCCACTATCCCAGCGAGTTTATGGCAGCATTGCTGACCAGCGTTTTGGATAACACCGATAAGGTCATTGAGTACTCCGGCGAGTGCGCACGGTTGGGGATCAAGGTGCTTCCGCCCGACATTAACATTTCGGGTGGCGGTTTTACAGCAGATGAGCATGGACAGATCCGGTTTGGCCTGAATGCGGTAAAAAATGTAGGACGCAATCTGATCGACCATGTGGTGATGGAACGAAAAGAGCGGCCGTACAGCAGTTTGTACGACTTCTGCAAACGCCTTCGCGGAAACGAACTGAACCGCCGTGCGGTGGAATGTCTGATCAAGGCGGGCGCATTTGACTGTATGGGAGTAAATCGCCGCAGTCAGGTGGATGCAGTGGAAGGTATTCTGAAAAGCATTGAAACAGATTCCCGCCGCAATCTGGATGGTCAGCTTGATTTGTTCTCGGTGATGGTTGGAGATCAGTCCCAGGAAGCGGATGTAGACGACTATGAGATCAAACTTGCAGATGAATATACCCATGCAGAACTTCTGCAGCAGGAGAAAGATGTCAGTGGTTTGTATCTGTCGGGACACCCGCTGGATGCCTACCGAGAAAAAACTGCTCGGATCGCATCGCACACGGTCAAGGCGTTGACCGGAGAAGATGCAAAGGTGCAGGATGGAGAACGCGTCCGCATCGTATGTGCAGTGGTCAAAAATCGCATGATGACCACAAAATCCAATAGTGTGATGGCGTTTACCAGTGTAGAGGATCTGACTGGTACGCTGGAGGTCATCGTTTTTCCGAAGATTCTGGAAAATGTCCGGAATTCGATTCAGGAAAATGCGGTCGTTGTCATCGATGGCAGGTTATCAGTCCGTGAAGATGAGCCGTCAAAGGTGGTAGCAGATAATATCGTGCCGATCGAGCAGTACGACCCTGCTCAGCTGCAAAAAGGCCAGCAGGCTCCTGTAAAACCAGCGCAAAAGCGCCTCTACATCCGGTTGCCATCACGGGAGTGCCCGCAATATGCAAAAGTCATCAATCTTTTAAGTATTTTTGATGGTGACATGCCGGTCATTCTGTATCTGGAGGATACAAAACAAAAGCTTGCTGTACCCCGTCGGCTCTACACTTCGGGACATTCGTTGTTCTTCGAAGAACTGGAGAGATTGGTCGGCGCAGGGAGCGTTGCAACAAAATGACATTTCCGTGCACGAATCGTACCGGAAAGGGTGTTTTCAAAAGCGTATATTTGTGATATAATTGTTCAAGGCGATTTGATAAGAAGACGACCCGGCCGTATCAAATATAGGGAAGTTGACGGCTTACAGGGAAATGAAGAAAAATATGGAGGGAATCTCTCGTATGGAAAAGCAAATCAAAACGATTGGTGTGCTGACAAGCGGCGGTGATGCTCCTGGCATGAACGCAGCAGTTCGCGCGGTGGTTCGCACTGGCTTGCACAAGGGTTTTCGAATGATCGGTATTCAGCGTGGTTACAATGGCCTGCTGAATGGCGAGTGCTTTGAGATGAACCTGCGCAGCGTCTCCAACATTATCTCGTCCGGTGGTACGATCCTGTATACCGCACGTTGCTTGGAGTTCAAAACCAAAGAAGGCCAGGATAAGGGCGCAGCAAAGTGCCGCGAGCTCGGCATTGATGCGCTGGTGGTCATCGGCGGTGACGGTTCTTACCGTGGCGCACGTGCTCTGGCACATCGCGGCATTCCTATGATCGGTCTGCCCGGTACGATCGATAACGACATCGCCTGCACGGAGTATACCATTGGCTATGATACTGCCATGAATACTGCGCTGGAAATGATCGACAAGCTGCGTGATACCACCCAGAGCCATGACCGTTGCAGTGTCGTTGAGGTCATGGGCCGTAACGCTGGTTACATTGCTTTGAATGTGGCTATTGCATCTGGTGCTATGGCTGTGTTGCTGCCTGAAAAGGACTTTGATATGCAGCACGACATTCTGGACAAGATCTCTGAGACGCAAAAAACCGGCAAGAGCCACTTCATCATCATTGTGGCAGAGGGCGTGGGCCATGCGCAGGAAATCGCAAACGAGATCCAGGCGCGCACGGGCATCGACTCTCGTGCGACCATTCTGGGCCATGTGCAGCGTGGTGGTTCGCCGACGCTGCGTGACCGTGTGAACGCTTCTGCAATGGGTTATCAGGCTGTTTGCCTGCTGGAACAGGGCAAGTTCAACAGAATCGTCGGCATGGAAGGCGAGAAACTTGTGGATTATCCTGTGGACGAGGCACTGGAGATGACTAAGTCTCTGGATCCGGTCCTGATCGATGTCTGCAACACGATTTCCATTTAATAGAACAATAATTGCGAGAGCTCTGAGTGATCGGGGCTCTTTTTGTTTCTTTTGGCGCGAAAAATTCACCTTGTTTTATGAGGTGATAGAAACTATGGCTACGAGCTGAACGAAATCGGAATTATTGGCGAAGCGATCATAGGTGAGATTCCGTGTTTTTTGTCAATGAGCAAGGCCGAAGAACATTTTGTTGTAATCCGGGATAAAATGGCGAAGAAAGGCAAATCGGTGATATTATGAAGATGACGGCGAAAGAACGGGAGGAACTGGAAGCTTTTCTGGAAGAGAACAAGGACGCTATAGACCAGAATTTTTCAGCGTATCGAAAAGCGATGCATGAAAAAAAAACCAAACCAGCAGAGGAAGAATAAGATAAAGAGAGCGCACTAGCTTGGAGCCAGTGCGCTCTCTTTATCTGCAAAAATCAAAATGATGTGATAAAAATGGTAAGTTTGGAAGAAGCAAAGAAAATTGTACTGGAAAAGCATCCGGAAGAATGGTTTTATCAGATTGCAGAGTACAAGGATTGTTATCAGTTTTGGCTTTTGCCGAAAAATGAGAAGTGGTATCCTACGACATTTGTATGGGACACGCCCATTGTGGAGAAAGAGACTGGACGGCTTAATGATACGGAAATCGTCTTTGAAAAAATCGAAGATAAGGATTGCAAATTATACGATTACCGGCATTCTAATGACTAAGAACACACCAAAACAAAGCTGCTGAGCGGAGAAATCTGCTTGGCAGCGTTTTCTTTTGGATAAAGATCAAAATAAAAAAGACACATTGTATCAAAAATAAAGTGAAACCGTATTTCGGAGAGCGCGAAAAAAACAGCTTATATTATGAAGGCAATTGCCCGATAGAATTTTATTGGAGGTATGATATACAATGTCAAAACGACGAGTGGAAGATGGTGACGGTTGGTGCGGGACTTCGCACAAGACTGTGCCAAGAAAACA
>CAYXQN010000019.1:18037-24968 GCA_964466825.1 uncultured Faecalibacterium sp.
TTTTTAAGGAGTTGGGACTGAATCTGTCAACAGCGTTCAATGTTTTCCTGCGAAGGGCGATTCGGGTAGGTGGATTTCCGTTTGCGGTATCACTTGAAACGGATGATGGATGGAACAAAGAGTTGAAAGGAGAATAAAAACATGAAGGAACTTGTTGCGAAAAATGATTGGCAGTTGGGTCGCTGTCTGAAAATGCTGCTTGACGAAGGTATAGAAGACCCCATTGCATTGAGAAGCGAGGTGAACAGGAGAGGCCGGATGGAATTCCATATAGAAGTGGAAGACGAGGACCGATTTGATGAGCTTGAAGCGAAGTATCATAAGCTCATAAAACGGGGAGTCGGCCGAAAAAAGAATAACGTGAATATTCAGAACCCGGAAGAAAAAACTTGAATTATGCCGAGACCCTCCACGGGAAATTTCCTGTGGAGGGTCTTTTTTAGCAGAAGATGTGCTGGAAGAATAACGACGATTGAACAATTGAAGGCTTGAAAAATATTTTCATCAGAAAACGAACGGAAATCAGTAGAATTTTACGAAAGTTGATTTTAAATCCGCAAAACGCGACGTTTGAAAACGTTATCAGAAGCTGATAAGGCTTGCTTGGGCGAGGAGCAAGAAGCCTTGTGAAGGAATCAGCTTTCCTCTCGCAAGAAATTCGCTTTTATGGTATACTAAAAAGCGTAGACCAAGACATTTCATCCTGAGCTATTTTACTCAGGAAATGGGAGAGTGGATTTTTTGGAATTTGAAGTTGCCGCAAAACGTGCGGAAGAACTCCGCGCAATAATCGAAAAAAACAATCGGCTATATTACGATCAGGACGCTCCGGAGCTGGAGGATTTTGAGTATGATGCGTTGACCCGCGAGCTGAAGGAGCTGGAAGCACAGTTTCCACAGCTGGTCACAGAAGCATCTCCGACGCAGAAGGTCGGCGGTACCCCTAGTGGTCGCTTTGCTAAAGTGACACATGCAGTTAAAATGGAAAGTCTTTTGGATGCTTTTTCATATGAAGAACTCAGAGACTTTGACCGCAGGGTCCGTGATGCAGGGATCGAACCGGAATATGTTGTCGAAATCAAAATCGATGGTCTTTCCTGCAGTCTGGAATACGAAAATGGACAGCTGGTCCGAGCTTCTACGCGTGGCGATGGCGTGGTTGGTGAGGATGTTACGGCCAATGTAATGGCGATTCGTAAGATCCCTAAAACGCTTAAAAACGCACCGGAATATCTGGAAGTCCGTGGCGAGGTCTATATGCCGCACGAGACATTCGACAAGCTTTGCGCAGAGCAGGAACTGCAGGGAATTGCACCTTTCAAAAACCCGCGTAATGCTGCGGCAGGTTCGTTGCGCCAAAAGGATGCAAAAGTTACAGGGAGTCGTGGACTGTCTATCTTTGTTTTTAATGTCCAGCAGATCCGTGGTGAAACTTTAACATCTCATGCGGAGAGCCTAGATTATTTAAAGAGTCTGGGGTTGCCGGTTTCTCCGCGTTATCACATCGTGCATGATATTGAGGATGCCATTGCCGAGATCGAGCAGATCGGCCAGAATCGTGCAAAACTGGACTTTGATATGGATGGCGCAGTCATTAAGGTCAATGCGTTTGCACAGCGGGAACAGATGGGATCCACCAACAAATTCCCCCGCTGGGCAGTCGCATTTAAATATCCGCCGGAAGTAAAGGAAACTACGCTGCGCAGCATTGAAGTTGCGGTGGGGCGTACCGGAGTTCTGACGCCGACGGCCTGTTTCGATCCGGTATTCTTGGCGGGAACCACCGTTGCTCGTGCGACCCTGCATAACGAGGATTTTATTCGTCAGTTTGAGCTGCGCCTCGGCGATACCATCCAGGTCCGCAAGGCGGGCGATATCATTCCGGAGGTGATCGGGGTTACTCACCATGCGGAAGGATCTGATTTGTATGCCATGCCGACTGTCTGCCCTTCCTGCGGTGCTCCTGTGGTGCATCTGGAGGATGAGGCAGCGCTGCGCTGTGTCAATCCGGAATGTCCGGCGCAATCCCTGCGCAACATCATCCACTTTGCATCCCGTAATGCAATGGATATCGATGGTCTTGGAACTGCTGTGGCAACACAGTTGGTGGAAAAAGATTTGGTCCACTCGGCAGCAGATCTCTATACACTGACGATGGAGCAGCTTCTCACATTGGATAAGTTCAAGCAAAAAAGCGCTGAAAATTTGCTGCGTGCAATTGAAACCTCGAAGCAGAACAATTTGGATAAATTGTTGTTCGGTTTGGGCATCCGTAACATTGGCGACAAGGCTGCTGCACTGTTGGCAGAGCATTTTGGAACACTGCAGGCTGTCCGGGAGGCAGGTGTCGAACAGATCAGTGAGATCGATGGCTTTGGCGGCGTGATGGCACAAAGTGTTGTAGAATTTTTTGCAAAAGAAGGCACTTTGGATCTGGTGCACCGTTTAGCGGATGCCGGCGTGAATATGCAGTGGAAAGGGGAGCCAAAGGGCGATAAGCTGGCGGGTAAGACGCTGGTGGTAACAGGGACCCTGGAAACGCTCTCCCGCAGCGAGGCAGAAGCTCTCATTACGCAAAACGGGGGTAAGGCGAGTGGCTCGGTCTCCAAAAAAACCTCCTATGTTGTTGCAGGTGCTGCAGCCGGATCGAAACTGACAAAGGCACAATCTTTGGGGGTTCCCGTGTTGACGGAAGCAGAATTTTTAGCGATGCTGAAGGACGAAAGCGTTTGAGCCCGCTCTGATAAATCAACAAATCGACAAGATGTCATAAAAAAGAAAAAGACCGTTGGCAAGGAGAGCCGACGGTCTTTTTCTTTATGGAGTTCTATTCACCAGCCGGTACCATATAATATATAAAAATCATTCAGTGCTAAGGGGAGGCTTTGGAATGGACGAGTTTTATCGCGCGATCCAATCTCTACCGGGTTGGCTTGCAGAACCGTTGATGCAGTTGCCGGAAAATACGGTTCCGGCGATCCATGAACTGCGCTTCAGGACAGGATGTGGGATTGTGGTCACAATTCAAGGCAGGCAGTGTCCGATAGGAGAACGTCCGGAGTGTCCGGCTTTTTTCAAATCATTGCTCCTGACCCAAAAACAGCTGGAAGATATTTTCTTTACACTTTGTGGAAATTCGGTCCACACACATCAATTGGAACTTGAACAGGGATATTTTACAACGGCAACAGGCTGTCGGGTAGGAGTGGCAGGAAGATATACCCGACTGGACAATGGCAAGGCCGTACTTCAAAAAGTGGAAGGGTTGAATTATAGGATCGCAAGGGCTGCTTGTGTGGAACTGCCGCCGGGGTTGTGTGAACTTTTGCATGGACGCTTTACAGGGGTGGCCGTTGTGGGGGAACCGGACAGCGGAAAGACAACGATACTTCGTCAAATGTCGGTTTTTGTTGCTGGTCTTGGACGAACGGTCACTGTGATTGATGAACGGAATGAGTTTTTTGGGACTGAAGAAAAGAACCCGGTTCTATTGGATCGATTGGCCGGGCTGCCGAAGGCGGAGGCGGTTCAAATGGCACTGCGGACTCTGGCACCGCAGGTGATCGTTCTGGACGAGCTTGGAAGTATGGATGAAGTCATGGCGCTGGAACAGGGATTTTTCAGCGGGGTGGATTTTATTATCAGCATCCATGCATCAAACTCAAAAGAGGCACTGCAACGGCCACAAATCAGGTACTTGAAAGAAAGAGGGATGATTCACACAATGATTCTTCTTCAAGGACGATGTGCGCCGGGCTGTATCCAGGAGGTGGTTACAGTATGAAGGCGCTAAGATGGTTGGGAGCGATTTTAATGGTTCTGTGCGGTTGGAGTGCAGGCAATCTGGTCCAGCATAGATCGGCCGAACACATCCGTGCACTGGAAGACGCACTATCGCTGCTCTATCGTATTCAACAGGAGATCCAATACCGTCGGATGGATTTGGAGGAGCTTTATTCTCAACTCTGTAAAGAGGATCCTCGTCTTGTAAATCCCAAAGGTTCTTCGCTGCAGGTGATCACGCCTCCAAAGGGACTGGTGGATAACGAACGGATGTGCTTTACGGAATGTCTAAGCGGTTTGGGCAGAACTGCTGCTGAACAGGAGTGCGAAAGACTTGATTACTACAAAACAAGGTTCCTCTATTTCTTGCAGCAGGCCCGGCAAGCAGAACAAGCGCAGGGACATTTGCCTTGTAAACTGGGAATTGCAGCTGGAATGGTACTTGCACTTGTTTTTTTATAAGAAAGGATGGCTCGAAATGGAAATTGATCTGGTGTTCAAGGTTGCAGCAATTGGAATAATCGTAGCAGTGCTCAATCAACTTCTGATCCGATCCGGACGAGAAGATCAGGCAATGATGACAACGCTGGCGGGTTTGGTGGTGGTTCTTTCGATCTTGGTTAAGCAGATCAGTGTATTATTTGCTACGATTCGATCGTTGTTTGCACTATGAACAACCCGATTTTAATTTTTGGCGCAGTGATTATTTTTGCGGTGCTCAACACATTGCTGCACAAAACGTCCCCGAGTTTGTCTGTTTTGTTTTCCATTGCTGCGACGTTATTTTTGATAAAAAAGACGGGACAAACAGTAAAAGTGATCTTTCAGGGACTTGATCGTTTGGTGCGGCAAACAGATGGACAGGCTTTTTCCTGCCTTATTCGCAGTGCGGGCATCCTTTTGCTGACCGACTATGTCAAAACCCTTTGTGGCGAGGCCGGAGCAGCCTCGCTGGAATGGTGTGCAGGAATTGTGGGAAGATGTCTTACCCTTGTTGCAGCGTGGCCGCTTTTGGAGGAGATATGTCAAGCGATTTGGAAGTTGGCAGGATGATGCAGATAGGCAAAGGTGTGCTTTTTTTAGTGCTGATGTTGAGCTTTGTTGGATTGAAGAGCAGCGCGGCAGAATTGGAAGGGCTTTCGGGTGCGGAACAATGGAAACCCTACTTGGAGCAGGTCCCACAGGATATAAATGAATTTGTTGCCGACCCATTAAAAACGCTGTTGAAGCTGTTGCCGGAAGACCCAATCGGCTTTTTTTCGAGTGCTGTTCACAGCTATGCAGACGTTCTGCTGTTTTTGGTCGTGGCAATGATCGTTTCGTTTTTTGTCGGTAAAAACGGAGACCGTGCCCTGTTGGAGCTGCTAACCGCTGGAGGTTGTGGAGTGATTCTGTGGAAGGAATTGACCGGATTGGCGGCATCACTCTGTGAACGGATGGAAAGTTGGCGTGTGTTTTTGTTGGGATTTCTTCCGGTCTACAGCGGCGTGTTAGCTGCAGGCGGTGAAGTAAATGCCAGCACAGCAGCAAGTGGTATGCTGCTTGTTGGTTTGTGTGCACTTGCACAGGCGATTTCTTTTGCACTTCCCACCTTGCTGCAATGTTATCTTGCAATAAGTATGGCTTGTTCTATTAGTACACAGGCGGGTCTGCCGGAACTGTGTCAGATTGCAGGAAAGACGATTCGTCAGGGACTTAGCTGGGCAGGGAGAGGTTTTTCGATTTTAGTGGGCGTGCAGCGTTTCTCGGCCGCTCAGCTGGATCGCACAGCAATGCAGGTGGGGCGATTTGTTTCAGCCAGCGTACCGGTGGTTGGACAAGCCTTGGTGTCGGCAACAGAAGCGGTCTTTTCAGGATTCGGGCTGTTGAAAAGTTCGTTGGGGATCGCAGGTGTTTTGATCATTGGAGCTGAATTTGTTCCGCTGTACATTTCGCTGATGGTGCACCTGCTTTTTTTGCAAGGATGCAAATTACTTGCAGCTGTTGCAGGAAATGATAGAGGGAAAAGACTTATTGAGTGCTTTTGTGAGTCAGTACGTTGCATGGCGGCAGTAACGGCTTTGTTTTTTGGAACATTTCTGGTGGGAATGCTTCTGATGAGCATCTTGGGAGGGAATTGAAAATGGATGGTGTCCGGAGCGTGACGCTAACCTTTTGCATTGCTTGCATCTGTGCGGAAATCGTCATGCAGCTGATCGATGATGGTTGGTCCCGGCGGGTCATAAAAGGAGTGTGCGGGTTATATATTCTAGTAGTGCTTTTTCGGACGATAGATGGATCTGTGGTTCAGGCACCGCAGATCGCACTTCCTGCTGCAGCATCGGTGAGTTTTGGGGATTCTCAGGAACTGATTCTACAAAAAGCAGGCGAACAGCTTGCGGCAAATCTTCAAGACCGGTGTCGGGAAGAGTTCGGGGTCATACCACAGATTCAGATCGAACTGGATTACATGGGCCAGATGGTTGTTGTCAGGCAAGTTGATTTGACTCTGTCGGCTGAAGTGCCAGAAGGTGTGCAAGAAGAAATAACTGATTTTTTGTGCCATACATTAAATTGCGCACCAAATGGAGGAGACGACATATGAATATAAAAAAGACGATTTGGGATGTTGTTTCAAAGTATTGTAAAGAACAGAACAGGAGCACGTTGGTCCTTCTGCTTGGCGGAATAGCGATGATCTTGATGCTGGGGGCAGAGCTGTTGCCAACAGAAAAAAAGACTGCCAGGCAAGCGAGTGTTTTTTCGAGTGCGGATTATCAGCAGCAGCTGGAGACGCAGTTGGAAGAATTGATCTCGCAGATGAATGGTGCGGGCAAGACGACGGTCATGGTTACGCTAGAAACAGGGGAGGAAACAGTATATGCCTTGGATACGCGGATGGGAGATGCGCAAGAACAAAAAACACACGTTTTGCTGGATGATGGCACCGCCCTGACAGAAACGATTTACCTGCCACAGGTATGTGGTGTTGCGATCTTGTGTGAGGGCGGCGCGGATGTTCGGATCATAGCTCACATTACAGAAATGGTGAGTTCGTTGTTTGATATCCCGTCCAATCGTATTTGTGTTGAACAACGCAAACCCTGAGATATAGGATACGCGGATGGGAGATGCGCAAGAACAAAAAACACACGTTTTGCTGGATGAT
>CAYXQN010000020.1:0-24608 GCA_964466825.1 uncultured Faecalibacterium sp.
TTTCTTCAACAAATAAAAGTTTGCCGTTTTTTCCGATGCCGATAACCTCGACTCCGCCAATTCCGCCGTGACCATAGCAGATAAGAAAATCAACATACTGTTTTGGAAGTGTAACGTGAAGCTCTTTCTCAGCTAGTTCTAATTCACTGTTGGAAATGCTTGCGTGCGTGAAGTCGCCAGGATTCTCATACTCACAAATTAACTCTTGAAGCTCCGTTGTCATTTTTCTCGCCTCTTATTATTCAAATATTCTTTAGCTCGCCATTTCCAGTATGCTACACGGAAATTATTATATTGCTTGTCTAACAAAGGATCATTGCGAAAACTCTGACCGTTTTTTACAAGACCATGGAGAGTGCGGTAATATTCCTGATGCGTTGTTTCACGAATTTCACCATTCGGTGAGGAGCTTTGTGTTATTCTCTGAAAGGGCACATCACCGCTGCGGCGGAGAGGCATCGTATAGCGTCTGCGCCACCTCGCCGGCAGCTTCGATCGGCATTATGCCCTGGACTACGTTTCTTACAACGGTGCCGATTGCAAATTCATATCGCTGGATGGAAAAGCCCCTCGGGATTCTGCTGTTGATGCCGCGCTGCCCCAGCCCAAAGCTCTTTTTAGAGGTGTTCATCCACGGGAAGGTGCTGTAATTCTGGAAATCCTCGTAGGCATCCACGATCGGGGAAGTTCCTCCAAGGCGAACCAGCAGGGATGCGACCTCGGTCGAATAGTACCAGTCAAAGAACTGTTTGCAGATCTCTGCTTTTTTGCTGTACTTTGAAATGCCCACAACGCCGCCACCAAGCAGCGGCGTTTTGCCCGGAATGACTGCAGCACCAACCTTGCCGACCACTACCGAATTCCGTGAATTGATGATCGAGGCGGCATAGTTGGAATAGACGATAGCCATTGCGGTTCGGCCTTCTGCAAACTGTGCGATGCTGTCGGCCCACCAGTTCTGCATACAGGAGAACTCCTGAAGGGAAGCGTACTGCCTCATCGCTTCCTGCATGCTCGGGTTGTTCATGTTGATCGTTCCGTCTCGCTCGTAGAGCTTTTCCACCTTGGAAAGGTAAAACGGTAAAAAGTCGCTGGCGGCTACGATTGCAGAACCGCAGGTCATCGTTGTTCCGTATTCGGTTGGGGAAGTCGGGTTATATTTGCGCGTAAAGAATTCTGCGGCGTGCAGATACTGTTCGTAGGTCGTTGGTACGACCAGATTTTCATGGAAGTGTTCATAGTACGCCCGGCACAGTGTTGCATCCTGAAACAGATCTGCACGGTACAAAAAAATCTGCACACTGGGATCCAGCGGAAGTGCATAGATCCGGTTTCCCAGAACGGAATAGTTGCTGTGTCCGTTTTTGATCAGTCTTGGCGGTAGATCCTCTGCCGCAATGCCGATCTCATCAAAGGGACGATAGATCTTCTTGCCGACCTCGTCAAGCTGTGCCACATCGATACGGATCATATCGTAGGTGAACTGCGGTCCGATCAACTTCAGCTGCGCCCGGAGGTCTTCATAGGTCACGCCGATCAGTTTTACCTTGATCCCGCTTTCGTGTTCGAATTCCGGCAAGAGGTTCCGCAACGCATGAGTGGAAGGGTTTTCCAGAGTCAGCATCGTCAGCTCTTCACCTTGGAACGGTTTGGACGCTACGGAGTGCTTTGCAAAGCCCTTTGGCTCAAAAAGTACTTCCCGTGTGACGTTCGGTTTTGACTCTGTGACTTTCGGCAGAAGTCGGACTGTCCGGATTCCCAGAAAGCCATAATCCAGTTGGAGCAGATTCACACCTTCTGCTGTTTTAGCCGGGTAGGCTCCGATGACAAGGAGCGGCGGGATCCGTTCAGGATGCAAAAGCCGGAACGCCTCAAAGAGCGCATCGGTGGAGAAAGCCCCTCGTGTTATGACTGCGTCATACGGCGCGCAGTTCTGCGCAAACTCGACCGCCTGCCCCAGCGCGAGCTTATAGTTTGCGGTGACGGCTGCGAGCGAAAGTCCTTGCTCCGGCATCCGTTCCTTCAGTTTTTGCAGCACGCGGTCGGCCGTTTCTCCGTGTTTTTTGGTACCGAAGTAGGCGACCGATCGCCACTGCTGTTTCAGACAGAAATCTGTCGCCTGATCTGCGATCTGGTGCTCATCGAATGACAGAAACCATTCATTCTCGTCCAGCACTTCCGGCTTGCGTTCAATATAAATGACCGGGCAGGGGATGCTTCTGTATTTTTCAAGGCAGCCTTTGCTCAGGCAGGAGAAGGTGATCAGCGCTGCAAGACCCGATGTGCGCAGATTGTCCAGAAGGGCTTCTTCTTCCGCCGGGATATCCTCGGTCTGATAGACCAGCAGACTGTTCTGCCCCTTGGGCAGATTAAGTTGGATCGCTGTGAAAAATTCTGCATATTTTGTTTCCTTCAGGGAGGGGAGGATGACCGCGATCGTATCGGGCTTGCCCTGACGAAGCCGTTGCGCCTGAACGTTCGGGGTGTAGCCCAGCTTTTTCATCGCCTGTTCTACCAGCCGGATCTTTTCCACGCTCACTTTGCCGGTTTTATTCAGTACATTTGAGACCGTACCGTGAGAGACTCCCGCTTCCTTGGCAATATCGTTGATGGTAGGCACAAAATGACACTCCTTTATTTATACACTCTTTACTTAGATGATATCCGAATTTGACTTCGATTACAAGTCAAAACGCAAAAAATCCGCATAAAATTGGAACGAGTCATTGTTTTGAGCGTTTTCGAGGTGGTATGCGGATTTGAATCTCTCGAAAAATAAGACGAACTGCACATATTTTGCCTAATAAAATTGTTCATATGAGAGAATCCTCTTGATTTCGTCCAAAAATGCGTTTTTGAGATTGATTCGTTCCAATTTTCGTGATATGATTGTGTCAACGAGAAAGAGCGCCACGGGCTCTCCATTGATCCGAACGATCTGAAGAATGAAAAAGGAGAATTATTATGCGAAAGATCTCTCGCAGGAGCTTTATCAAGGCAGCCGCGTTTGTAGCCGCCACTTCTGCTCTCACCGCTTGCGGCGGTTCCTCTTCCACTACTACTGCGGCTTCCTCTACTGCCGGAACCGCAGCTGCTTCCACTGCAGCGGGCGACAGCACCCCCTCCAACAAGGGCACCGGTGTCACGCTGGTCGTCTACACCAACTCCGGTACTGACGGACGTGACGAGTGGCTGACCAACCGCGCCGCTCAGGATGGCTTCGACCTTCAGGTTATGGAAGCAGGTGCTGCAGAAGTTCAGAACCGTCTGCTGGCTGAGAAGGCTGCTCCCATGTGTGACGTTGTCTATGGCCTGAATGCCATCATCTGGGAGTCTCTGAAGGCAGAAGATATCCTGACTCCTTTTGTTCCGGAGTGGGCTGACGAGATTCCCGCCGGTCTGAACGATGCCGAGGGCTACTATCATGCCATCGTCAAGCAGGCGATCATGCTGGTCTACGACAAGAACCAGTGGACTGCGGATCAGGCTCCCACCGACTGGCCCGACCTGTGGACTAAGCCTGAATTCGACAAGACCTATGAGTATAAAGCCGGTCTGGGCGGCGGTACCGTCCGAAACGTTCTGGCAGGTATCCTGACCCGTTATGTCGATCCCAACGGCGAGCTGGGTATCTCGGATGAAGGCTGGAATGCGATCGCAGAGTACTACAAGCACGGCGTGGCTGAAGAGGACGGCGTTGACCTGTATGCTCAGATCGCCAGCGATATGAGTACGGTCAAATGCGGTCAGATGTGGTCTTCCGGTGTTGAGACCCGTGACGAGCAGTACGGCACGGACACTGCTTATGTGAACCCTGAGATTGGCGTTCCCTACGCACTGGAAGGCATCTCCATCATCAACGGTTCCAAGAATGTGGAAGAAGCACAGCGCTTCGTCAACTGGTTCGGTAGCGCTCAGATCCAGGGCGAGTGGGCAGAGACCTTCTCCACCCTGCCTGCAAACAGCAATGCTGTCGGCAAGGCAAACGAGTTCAACCAGAAGGTCGCAGAGCTGAAGGCTCAGGACATCGACTGGGCACTGGTTGCAAAGAATATCGACGCATGGTGCGAGAAGATCCTGCTGGAGTACATGCCGTAACATCTTAATAAGTAAAGAACTCTATTCCGATAAATCAGCGAAAGGACGGTTTGTAAACAACGTGGTACAAACCGTCTTTTTTATCGAAAATGCAATACCGAGGTAATATTTATGATCAAACTCGAAAACATCGGAGTGACTTTTGGCTCCTTTCAGGCGTTGAAGGACATCAACATCAACATCAAGGAGGGCGAGTTCTTCACCTTCCTCGGCCCCTCCGGCTGCGGCAAGACCACCACCCTGCGTACCATTGCAGGCTTCATCGAACCGAGCGAGGGCACGGTCTGTGTCCGTGGAAAGGATATCACCAACACTCCCATCGAAAAGCGTAATATCGGCATGGTATTCCAGAGCTACGCATTGTTCCCCACTATGACCGTTTACGAGAACATCGCATTCGGCCTTCAGGTCAAAAAGATGAAGAAGGACGAGATCCACAAAAAGGTTCTCGAAATGGGTGCAAAGGTCGATCTGAGCGAAGAACAGCTGAAGAAAAAGGTCTCTGAGCTGTCCGGCGGTCAGCAGCAGCGTGTTGCGATCGCACGTGCACTGGTCACGAACCCGGAGATCATCTGTCTGGACGAGCCGCTGTCCAATCTGGACGCAAAACTGCGTGTCCAGCTGCGCAACGAGCTGAAGGATCTGCAGAAACGTTTTGGCATCACCATGGTCTATGTCACTCACGATCAGGAAGAAGCCCTGACCCTGTCCAGCCGCATTGCGGTGTTCAATAAGGGTGTGATCGAGCAGATCGGTACTCCGGACGAGATCTACAGCCATTCCGCAACCGAGTTCGTCTGCAACTTCATCGGTGACAACAACCGCCTGAGCGAAGAGTTCCTGATGGCGACCGGTGCTGCCAACGCAAAGGGTATCGATACCAAGAAGCACTGCTACATCCGTTTGGAGCGCATGCACATCAACGAGCAGCTGGCCAACGACACCATGAGCACTGAGGCTGTGGTGGAAGATCAGGAGTTCTACGGTCTGTACATCAAGTATACGGTCAAGGCTCACGGCCAGACCATCAAGGTCATCGAAAAGAACAGCGGCAAGCCCCTGTACAATAAGGGCGATATGGTAACGCTGAGCTACAACCCGGCTGATATCATGCAGTACGAGGGGTGATTTTTGATGAAGAATAAGAAATTCTCGTTCACGCCGGAAAAGATCGGCAGCATTCTGCTCTTTGCATTTTTTGCATGGTTCATTTTTGCGTTCCTGATCTTCCCGAACCTGAACACCATTGCAAACGTGATCTATCAGGATGGCCACTTTACGACCGAAGTGTTCACCAAACTTCTTAAGTCTGAAAAGGCTATGAAGAGTTTGCGCAACAGTCTGATCCTGGCACCGACGCTTTCTCTGACGGTCGGCATTGTCGGCATCAGTCTGGTGCTCATCACGGAATACTTTGATATCAAGGGTGCCAAGATCCTGTCTCTGGGCTATATGACCACCCTGATCTACAGCGGTATCATTCTGGTTTCCGGTTATAAATTCCTCTACGGTAAGACCGGCTTCCTGACTTCGCTGCTGGTCAAGATCTTCCCCAGCTTCCCCATCGACTGGTTCGAAGGCTATTGGGCGGTCCTGTTCGTTATGACCTTCGCCTGTACTTCCAACCACATGATCTTCCTGCGCAATGCCATCCGTTCGGTAGACTTCCAGACCATCGAGGCCGCGCAGAATATGGGGGCTTCTCAGTTCCGCATCCTGACCAAGGTCCTGCTGCCCACCCTGACCCCTTCTTTGCTGGCGGTCACAATCCTGACTTTCATCACCGGTCTGTCTGCAACTTCTGCTCCGCTGCTGGTCGGCGGTCAGAACTTCCAGACCATCACTCCGATGATCCTGACATTTGCAAACAACGTCAGCTCCCGTCCGCTGGCAGCACTGCTGGCACTGTTCCTTGGTCTGGCGACCATCCTTCTGCTGACGGTCATGATCCAGATCGAGAAGCGCGGCCATTACATGTCCGTTTCCAAGGTCAAGACGAAGATCGTCAAGCAGAAGATCCACAACCCGGTGGCAAACGTTCTGGTGCACATTTATGCTTATGTGCTGTTCCTGATCTATGTGCTGCCGGTGGCCATGGTCATCCTGTTCTCCTTCACGGATGCATCGACCATCGCAAGCAAAAAGCTGACCCTGTCCAGCTTCACTTTGGACAATTATATTTCGGTCTTCCAGAAGGCTTCCTCTTATAAGCCTTTCCTCGTCAGTATCGGCTACTCCTTTGTGGCGGCTGTGGGTGCGGCTCTCATCGTTCTGGTCGCCTGCCGCATTATCCACAAACGCAAGGACCGTCTGGCCGGTGCGCTGGAATATGGTCTGCTGATCCCGTGGATGCTGCCCACCACCCTGATGGCGTTGGGTCTGATCACTACTTACAACGTGCCGCGTCTGTGGATGGCAAATCGAGTCCTGACCGGAACTTCCATCATTATGATCATTGGCTATGTCATCATCAAGATCCCCTTCACCCTGCGCATGACCAAGGCTGCGTTCTTCTCCTTGGATGACTCGCTGGAGGATGCAGCACGCAACCTGGGCGCAAAGTCTCTGTACACCTTTGTCAGAGTTCAGCTGCCCATCATCATGCCCACGGTCATGGCCATTTTTGCACTGAACTTCAACGGCCTGCTGGGCGACTATGATATGTCCGTCTTTATGTATCATCCTCTGAAGCAGCCCTTGGGCGTTTACATCAAGTCTCTGACGAATGCCGAGTCCAATGCGGACAATGCCGCACTGACCTTTGTGTACGCAGTGTTGATGATGATCATCTCTACCATTGTTATGTATCTGGTCTACGGCCGCGGCAACAAGCTTGATGAAAGCAAGACCTGATCAAAACTTCCGTTTCATTCAGAAAGAGGTGTTTAATATGGTTGGCAAAGAAGAATATGCACAGACAAATGAGCTTCTGAATGCGCGCATCGAGCAGAAAAAAGTTCTGATCGCTGTCCACCGCGGTGCATGGGGAGGCAATGTGATCGAAAATACTGTCCCTTCCTTTGAGCTGGCGCTTGGAATGGGAGCAGACATGTTTGAGTGCGATCTTTCTAAGTCCACCGACGGGGAGCTGTTCTGCTTCCACGATGGATACGAGCAGCGCCTGCTCGCCCAAAAGGAAAACATTAAGACCATGTCCTCTGAGAAGATCGATTCGCTCATTTTCCGGAACAGCATCGGCGATCAGAGCGGCAAGCATGTCCAGCGCTTTGAGGAAGTCCTTGCCCACTTCACCCATGGGGAACTGTTCAACATCGACCGCGCATGGAGCATCCTTGCCGAGACCGATGAAGTACTGCGCAAGTATCCGCATGCTGTCAAGCAGGCAATCTTCAAAACTCCTGTCAAGGATGAATACCTTGAATTCTTCCAGAACTGCCCGGTCAAATATATGTACATGCCCATCGTGTACAATATGGAAGAGCTGCGCAAGGTGCTCAGTTACGATAAGATCAACATCGTTGGCGTAGAGGCTATCGCTCCCACGATCGACTCTGAAATGTTCGCGAAAGAAAATCTGGCATGGATCCGTGAACAGGGGCTTTACGTCTGGGTCAACAGTATCACGCTGAGCGACCATGATATGTTGAGCGGCACCTTCGATGACGATAAGGCGCTGAGCGAGGGCGCAGATTCTGCATGGGGCGTGCTGATGGAGCAGGGCTACAACGTCATTCAGACAGACTGGCCTGCCCAGCTCGCGGATTACCGCAACAAGAAGTTCAACGTATAACCATTCGGCGGCAGAGACCGTATTGGTCTCTGCCCCTTTTTTAAAAGGGCAAAGCATATGAAGATTTTTTACGGGACTGGAAATGTGAGCAAGCTGCAGAATATGCGTTCGCTCCTTGAGGGAATACCTGTTGAGATCCTTTCCCCGGCGGATCTGGGGATCGTATTGCCCGAAACGGCCGAGGTGGGGAAGACACCGCTTGAAAATGCACGGTTGAAGGCCTGCGCCTATTACGATGCCGTCCACCTGCCGAGCTTTGCATTGGATTCCGGCTTGTACATTCAGGGGCTGCCCGATGCGGAGCAGCCCGGCCCTTATGTGCGCCGTGTCGGTCAAAAGACCCTTACGGATGCGGAGTTCATCGATTACTACGCATCGATCGCCCGCAAAAACGGCGGACGCGTCAAAGCCAGATTTCTCAATGGGCTTTGCGCTGTTCTGGATGAGCAGCATAGCAAGGAAGCGTTTGGTGTACAGGTCTCGACAGACTGGTTTTGGATTGTAGATACACCTTGCAGCACCCGGCTGGAGGGGTTTCCGATGGACAGCATCGCCATTGACCCGGAGACCGGAACATATTGGGCCGAAAATGACCTGACGGATGCAGCAAACGCCAAAGGCTCCACATTGGCTGTGGGAATCCGAAGATTCTTTTCCGAACTGCTGGCAGGGGATCTTCGAAGCCATATCGAATATGCATTCAGGAGGGAATGATTTTGCTTTATGCGCGCGAGCTTACCCTTTCTTCCATCATTCTGCGGATCATCATGGCCGAAGTCTTAAGCGGTATCATCGGTTCCGAGCGCGGCCGGGCAAACCGCCCTGCCGGGATGCGCACCTATATGCTGGTCAGTATCGGCTCCTGTGTGGTCATGCTTATCAATCAGTATGCGTATCAGGTCTATGGTGCAGGTGACCCCGTGCGGCTTGGAGCACAGGTCGTGAGCGGCATCGGTTTTCTGGGTGCCGGAACGATCATTGTGACCACCCACAATCAGATCAAGGGATTAACGACCGCCGCCGGTTTATGGGCCTCTGCCTGTATCGGACTGGCAGTCGGCATCGGACTGTATGAGGTCGCCATTACTGCCTGCGTTGCCGTGCTCTCGGTGTTAACGATCATGCACCGCTGGGATCTTCATCTGCGAAATCGAACCAACGTTATCGACCTTTACATCGAATTATCCTCCACCATTCCGTTTGGTACATTCCTGCGCAACGCACGGGAACTAGATCTGGATGTAAGCGACATCCAGAAAGAAGATCACTCCCATTACGATTCTGAAGTCGTTCCTTTCACGGTCACACTGCGGAGCAAGACGAACCGGACGCAGGAGGAGATCCTTCGTGCGATTCGAAAAATGGAGGGCATCAGATACTACGAGGTGATCTGAACGCCTTTGCACAGCCACGTTCAACTGCTTGCCCCAAAAAACGTTCCGTCTCAAAACCCCTGACCTTTAACTCGGAGAACCATTTTATGTCTATTACTGTTCAAGTTCTTCTGCTGATCTTTGCGCTCGGCAGCCTCCTGATCGGCCTGCGGCTTCTTCTGTGGCCTGATACGAAGGATTCGCATACGCTCTCCCGTTTTACCGACCTGAGGAACGGGATCAGCTGCATCCTGTGCGCCCTTTTGCTCCTTGTAGTTGTGGGGGTCTTCAAAGGGTGAGCGATTCTGAGTGTGTCAGATAATCTCGTTCTCATTGATTCCTCAATGCTGCGGTGTGCTGACCATATCTCCCTCGCGTTGGCACTTTGTAGTGTTGTTGAATATTTTCTCCTTCATCATCTGGATTCCTACATCCACAAAAAGGATGCAATCGCTCAAACCGGTTGTGTCCTTTTTGTGTAAGGAGGAATATGGAATGATTTTGCAGTGGGCGCGTGAAGAAGTATACTATCAAAATCGATGAAATTTGTTTGCGTGGAGCTGTGGCAGAGCTTGTCGGCTGCCGAAACGGATAGTTCTGAATGGAATGACCATGCGGCAGCGGCTTGTCTGAAACCGGGAGAAACCTATACAACGAAACTCAAAACAACCGTTCGACGCTAAATATCAGGATGCAATGAAGGGATGATCGAAAATGATAAAAAATATTGTATTTGACATGGGCAACGTTCTGATACGATTTGACCCAGAGATGTTTTTGGATCGGTATCTGATCTCAGAAGATGACAGAGTCCTTTTGAGAAATGAAATTTTTCGCTCGGTCGAATGGGTCATGCTGGATCGTGGAACTGTTGACGAGGAAGCGGCAAAGGAGACGATCCTGAATAGACTTCCCAAAAGACTTCATTCCATTGCAAGTGATCTTCTTGATACATGGGATGAGCCGCCGTTTCCGATTCCGGGAACGTTTGAATTGGTTGAAAGACTGAAACAAAATGGGTATAAGATTTATCTGCTCTCCAATGCGAGTGTCCGTCAGCATAAATATTGGGAAAAGATTCCGGCGAGTCGTTTTTTTGATGGAAAACTGATTTCCGCAGATATACACCATATCAAACCTGAACCTGAGATATATCAGGAGTTTCTTGATAAATTCGGGCTGATTCCAGAAGAGTGTGTGTTTATAGACGATACGCCGGGAAACGTGGAAGCAGCGCTCCGAGCAAATATAGCTGGAATCGTGTTCCATGGCAATATTGCAGATTTGACAAACCGCTTGAGGGCACTGAGTATAACTATTTGATACGACATACAATATTGATGATAAGAGGATAACGAATTCAGTATCGTGTTCCGTATTCTGCTGTCGATTTCTTTGGCAGCGATTATCGGTTGTGAGCGTTCCAGCAAGCGTCATTCCGCTGGTTTGCGCACCTTTATGCTGACGTCGTTGGCCACCACAGTTGCGATGTTGCTGAATATGAGCGGAAATGGAACACAGGGGCTGTATCTGCTTTTCTGTGCAGGAACCATTTCGGTTGCTGTCATCAGCGTACATTCGATTCTGTTGAGTTCCCGCAGCCAGATCAAGGGCTTGACGACCGCCGCTGGTCTTTGGGCATCCGCATTCATTGGATTGGCATCGGGCGCTGGATATTATACCATTACGATCGTTACCTTTGCTGTCTTGTACGTCTGCCTTTCGGTATTCCCGATTATGGAGCATTATTTAAAGAATCGCTCTAACCACTTTGAAATCCATCTGGAACTGAAAAACAGCAGTTACTTGTACGATTTTGTTACGACGATTCGCCGTTTGGGGCTTAAGATCGATGATATCGAATCGAACCCTGCTTATGCGAACTCTGGTATCAGCGTTTACTCGATCTCGATTTCCATCAGCAACGAGGAGTTGAAGAAATACAAAACGCACACAGAGATCATCGAAGCGTTAAGCACTCTGGAATATATTATCCATATCGAAGAAATGTGGATGATGTAAATAGAAGATATTGTATTATGCCACAAAAAATGAAGCTGGGTCAGTTGATCCGGCTTCATTTTTTAATGAGTGAAATTCAAAATCGCATGGCTTTCGCAAGCAGGGCACCGTGGTACCACAGTGCGAAAAAGAAGCCGGGTCGTTTGACCCGGTTTCTTTTGGCTTGTTGGGAAGATTCCCAAACCCTCTGTGCTCTACATGGAGAGAATATTGGTTTCCAATCAACATCTAAGAAATGCCTGAGCGAATTGATGTTATGTGTGAGGCGAATTGACTTTTTTCTCAATAACATAGCAAAAGACATCATCAAGGAGTGTTCTGGATTTTGTAATGAAACTGTCGAAATTATGATATTCAACATCTTCCAGCGCACGGTCTAAGATGCTATGATATCGCCATCAAGTATGGCAATAATGTCTTTTGACCGTAAAAGTTCATAAGGCGATTTTCGCCATTCCATAAAATATCACCTCGATTTCAGGCATTTTCTTCAAAGTTTTCTACCTGCTCCATCACCTTACGGAACACTTCCGGGCTATACTTTGGCGGATAACCGTTTTTGACAAGGCAGATCTTGATTTTCAGCTTCAGCTGGTCACGGACATTCTGATTGTTCAGCCAGTCAGCAAAAGAAGAATATTCGTCGATGATCTTTTTGACCTCTTTCGCCAGGGCTTTGCATTTGCCGTTGACCCTTACACCGTCCACATTCTGGTCGGTGCCATACTCGAAATTATACTGGTCGCGCAGGGCAAGCAGGATATCATAGAACGCCTTTTCCTCGAAGGTCAGACCGATCTTGCGGAAACTCTCGCGGCTTTCCTTCATCTGGCGCAGCACTTCCAAAGCATGGTCATAGGCGGCTTTGATAATTTCATCGGATGCCTGTTCCTGTGCTTCCCCGGCTTCTTCGGCGGCAAGATGCTTGCGCCGCTCGTGATATTCCCGGATGGTCGCCTCCAACATCTGCTCATAGGTCCTTGCGGCCAGCTGGTTCACGGCACTGTATTCCCGTATCTGCTTTTTCATCATCTTGACGAGGATTTCCAGCTTGGTGGCAGGCATTTTAACATCCGAGAGCTTTTCAAAATACTCTGGGCTGAAAATATCTTCTTCCTCGCCGTTGTCAAGAATGCTTTCCACCTGATTGTACTTTAGGGCTTCTTCCACCATCCGGGCAACATTGCGGTTCATGGTGTCGGTATCCACATCGCTGGTGCCGCTCATCTTGCGGACAAAACCCGCAATCGCCATAAAGCACTGCGCAAGAGCGGATTCATCCTCATGCAGTTCGCCGGAAGGCTGGCAGATGTCGTAGGCCACACGCATCCGCTTGACCGTCTTGAGGAAATAGGTCTTGAACGAAACTTTCTGTGTTCCGTTCCGGCTTTCGGTATTCAGTTCCTCGGTCGAAGCAAAAACGTGCTCGGCTGCACTGGTGAGAGCGCGGTAGCGTTCGACCGGGTCAGTCTTTTCGCTCAGGAACGGAGTAAGGTCGTACCCGGTGAACAGCTGCTTCAGAACGCCCAGTTCGTCCCGGAACGCATTGGTTGCCTGTTCCACATCATCCTTGGTCGGGGCGACGGAAGTGCTGCCGCCGTAAATCTTCATGGCTTCGCGCATATTTTCGCGGATGCCGATGTAGTCCACGATCAGGCCATACTCCTTGCCCGGATACTTCCGGTTGACACGGCTGATGGTCTGGATGAGCATATGTTTTTGCAGCGGCTTGTCGTTGTACATATAGGTAAGGCACGGCACATCAAATCCCGTGATCCACATATCGACAACGATGACGATGCGGAAGTTGGACTGCTCATCCTTGAATGCTGCATCCAGTGTTTCCGAACGCTTGTCGTTCTTGACACCGCCAAGGTAGTTGTACATATCCGGCTTATCATTGCTGCCCACGCTGGCCACCATTGCCATAAAGGGCATCGGTTTCCGCTTGGCGAGTTCCTCTTTGGGGAGCGAAACGCCGTCCGGCACTTTCTTTTCCACAAACCATTCCGGGTATTTCTCCCGGAACTTTTCCAGCAGCGCAAAGGCAATCGGGCGGCTGGAACACACGACCATGGCTTTCTGCACCCGGTCGGGGTCTTTTTCGCAGGAGGAAACGTAGTGGTCGTGGATATCCACTGCCAGCCGTTCCAGACGCGAAGGCTCGCCCAGAATAATTTCCATGGAACTCATGGCTTCCTTGCTGGCTTCGATGTCCTCCTTGGTCGCACCATCCTCGGCGCACCGCTTGTAGTAGGCTTCGATCTCCTTGACCTTTTTCTTGTCCAGCAGGACTTTTGCAATGCGGGGATGATACTTGATAGGTACGGTCAGACCATCGGCAACAGCCTGATCCATGGTATAGCGGTCGATTTCGTCACCAAAGGTCTGGTATGTTTCCGCAATGGGAGTGCCGGTAAAGCCTACAAAGGTGGCCTGAGGAAAGGCTTCCCGCAGAACCTTGGCATAGGGCTTCGACACCAGTGCTTTCATGTTTTCATCAGAATCCTTGCTGAACTGAATCTTTTTGGAGTGCTCCAGCTGCGTCCGGT
Organism: uncultured Faecalibacterium sp.; assembly: GCA_964466825.1. Taxonomy (GTDB): domain Bacteria; phylum Bacillota; class Clostridia; order Oscillospirales; family Ruminococcaceae; genus Faecalibacterium. The sequence goes on from CAYXQN010000020.1 coordinate 13,797, forward strand.
GCGCTTCGTCTGAGAAGCAGACAATGTTTCGCCGGGAGTTGATGAGGCCGATTTTATCCTCTTTGCGATCGCAGAATTTTTGAATGGTGCAGATGTAGAATCCACCGCTCTGCCGGTTGCTCAATTCGCTCCGGAGCTGTTTGCGGTCTTTGACCACAGACACCTGCCCCAGATTCAGGAACTCCTGACTTTTGGTGAACAGCTTGGCACTCTGCTTTTGCAGGTCATCACGGTCAACGATCATCACGATAGTGGGTGAGCCGATCTCCGGGGTGTCTGCACAGCGCAGGGCAAGCTGACGCGCCAGAAAAGCCATGGTGTAGGTTTTGCCGCAGCCGGTCGCACCAAAATAAGTGCCGCCCTTTCCGGTGCCGCTGACGACCGACTTCACGATGCTCTGTTTCAGCTTCCGTGCGGCGAAAAACTGCGGATAGCGGCAGACGATCTCCACTTCGCTGCTGTCGTAGATACTGTCCTGAAAATAGATGTAATCCCGGAAAATTTCAAGGAACCGTGCCGGACTGTACACGCCGTTGATGAGCGTTTCGGTTTCAGCAAAAGGCAGGGTGGAGATCTGGTCGCCATCGTTCACACGCCGCCACGCATAAAAATGCTCGTAGGGAGTGCGAACGGTGCCCAGCCGAGTCTTGACCCCATCGGAGATGCAGGCAAGCGGGCAATAGTGCAGCAGATGCGGAATATCCCGCCAGTAGCGAATCGTGATCTGCTCCCATGCGTCGTGAATGGTGGCGTTGGCATCTGCCGGATTTTTTAGTTCAATGACGCACAGCGGCATCCCGTTTACGAACAACAGCACATCAGGGCGGCGGTTCTCTTTCTGGCCATTGTTGGTGTACTCGATGGTAAACTGGTTCACCGCCCGGAAGATATTTTTGGCCGGGTCGTCGAAGTTGATGAGGGGCACCATGCAGGGCAGGCCGCTCTGCGGCACAAACTGGATGCCGTAGACCATCCAGTTATACACCTTATGCAGCGTTGCAAAGTCACTTTCGCCACCGGCAAGGCGCACAGTATCAAAAATGCGTGTCCGTTCTTCCTCGGTCAGTTGCGGGCTGGAATTGCGCAGAAACGCCATGAAGTCCTCTGCGATAAGAACAGCATGCCGGGACTTGCGCGAGATGGTGTTTCCGGCAGAGTAGGTCCAGCCAGCCTTTTCCAGCAGAGCAAGAAAGGCGTTCTCGTAATCTGATTCGCAGTAGCGACCCTGATAGTTCTTCAACTTCGCCATAATTTATGCCTCGTCTGTTTTCTGTGCTTCCTCGATGGAACCTTTAATCAAAATCGGGCAAATGTTCTGGATTTGATTCTTTAATGTTTCGGCAATGCCTTTGCGGGTATTATAGGCTTTGAAAATATCCACAATATCCTGTTGGATTGTCACATCCGGCACGGGAATCTCCACACTGCACATTTCATCCCAGTCAAAAGTTTCCCGTGCAGAACCCCAAGAGTGGAACCGCGCGTAGCGGTCAAATTCACGGCGTTCAAACAGCATCGACAGATATTCAGGCAGCAGTTCTTTGGTATCATTGATTCTGAACACAATATAGGAAGAAGAGCAGATGCAGGCTTGTCCGCTGCTATTACGCGCAAGAGAAATTCTTTCTCCATTACGAGAAGTTACCGTGACATAAGCAAATTCATCGGGTTCAACAACCGCATACGGAGTAAGCGATACCCCTTCCATGTTCGCCTTGGTTTCTATGAACTTTTTCTCGATAGAGATTCCCTTTACATCTTCAATTCCATACTGCAAGTCGGAATTTCTTCTATCTGAGAGGGAAATGTACGTTCCCAGCTTTTGCAGAGGTGTCTTTTTCCGGAGAGTATCAATATAGGCTTCACAAACCAGCTTCAAGTCCTCAAGTCCGCGCTCATAGCTCTGCTGGTTTGCAAGCATGGCATTGTAGATTGCAACGTATTTTTGCTGGATATCATACGGAGGAAGCGGAACCACAATATCGCACATATCAGAAAAACTGAATTCTGGCCGCTGACTGCCAAAGTTCCGGAAAGTAACTTCTCTGCAAAATTCCTTACGACGGAAGTAGATAAACAAATACTGTGGGTCAATAATCTTTTTTCCGGCTTCGCTCAGATAAAAAACAATATAGAGGTGAGATACGATGCAAAGACCATCTTCACGATACGCAATAGAACCCAAATCCAATCGAGTGGGGTTATAAACAAATGCACCGTGGTTTACGATTTTATAGGGTCTTAAATCAACTCCAATCGGATTTCCTTTTGGAGCAGTAAAAATACCCTCATTTGTAACGCCTACAATTAAATCCGTTCCATATACGAGATTTTTGTTGTTTGCCGTTGAGCGTTCTATATAATCGCCAAGTCGGATTTTAGTCAATCCCATAGCCAATCCCCCTGAATGCTTCCTCCAACATCCGTTGGGAATCCTTTTCCTGCTTCATAATGTCCTGCATTTCTTTCTGAATCCGTGCCATCTCTGCTTCGTAGTCGATGCCTAAGTCATGGTCGATGAACTCAATGTATTTGCTGGGGGTCAGTGCCCAGCCGTTCTGCTCGATTTCTGCCATATTGACACTGCGGTACAGCTCCGGCACGGCATAGGCTGCGCCATCGGTGCCTTCATTCTGCCAGGTGTGGTAGATGCCCGCCGCGCGGTCGATCTGGTCGGTGTCGAGCAGAACTTTCTTTTTGCCTTCGCCCTTGACCGGGTTTTCTGTCCACTGGCGCAAGTCCATGAACAGAATCTCGTGTTCCCGGTTGCGCAGTGCTCTGCCGTGATAGTTGCCGCCCTTTTTGTTCTGGTTGAGGATCCACAGGGTCACGCTGATATCCGTGGTGATGAAAAGTTCGCGCGGCAGAACGATGATGGCTTCCACTTTGTCGTTCTGGATCAGCTTTTTGCGGATGTCCAGCGTGTCGCCATCGTTCAGTGCGCCGTTGGCCAGCAGGAACCCGGCTACACCGTTGGCGGGCTTCAGGTGGGAGAGAATATGCAAAATCCACGCATAATTGGCGTTGCTCTCTGGCGGCGTGGAGTAATCAGCCCAGCGGGGGTCATCCTTCAGATTGCTGTTGTACCAGCCTTTCAGGTTGAAGGGCGGGTTCGCCATGATGTAGTCGAAGTACAGCCCTTTGTGCAGGTCATGGGTAAAGCTGGAATCGTAAGTTTCGCCAAGGTTGTGGCTGATGCCGCGCAAGGCAAGGTTCATTTTGGCAAGGCGGTAGGTGGCAGCTTCTTTCTCCTGTCCGTACACGTTGATGCGGTTGATATCGCCCTGTTTCGATTTCACCAACGCAGCACTCTGGACGAACATACCGCCGGAGCCACAGCAAGGGTCATAAAGTGTGCCATCAAAAGGCTCGATCATGGCGGCGATCAGCTGCACAGCATCGTGCGGCGTGTAGAACTCGCCCTCTTCTTTCGTGGCGTTGACCGCAAACTCCTTAAGAAAGTATTCGTATACACGTCCAATCAGGTCTTTTTCCTCGCCAAACTGCTTGTGGCTGATCTTGTTGACCTCGTCCACGATTTTCTTGATGTCGTTGGGCGCAAGGTTGCGGGTGGTAAAGGTGCCCTCGACAAAGCAGCCTTTCAGTTGCTCCGACCCGGCGGCAAGGCTGTGCAGTGCGGTGTCCAGTGCAACATTCAGGTTGGCACTCGGCGTGTTGATGATGGTGTTCCACTGCGCTTCCGGCGGCAGGCTGTACGTTCCGTCGTCAAAGGTGGGGTCATCAAAGAATGCAGCCTTGATATCTTCATCGTCCGGGTCAAGGCCCTGCGCCTTCAGCTTGTTGCGCAGGTTTTCAATGCCATCTTCGTATTTCTCGCCGATAAAGCGCAGAAACACAAGGGTAAGCATCATATCGCGTTTTTCAAAGAACGAGCCGGAATTTCGCGCCGCGCGCAGATAGTCCCGGCAGTTGAACAAAATCCGGTCCAGATTCAGAGCTTTTTCTTCGGCCTTCTTTTTTGCCATCGTGTGATTCCTCCGGGTGAAATGTAGTCTTTTCATTATTCTATCACAGTCGGACCGAGCTGGAAAGCCGTGTTTTTTCTATGACGACAATTTAGTGATTGACAATCGGCCTTTTCCTACGGAAATCATTTGCAACTTGTCAATACACACTCTCTCTGAAAATCCATCAGTCTTTTTGGCACAAGCGTCAATGGCGTGATTGGGGCGTTCGTGCTAAAATAGTAGCGTTGTGTGCCTGACACACGAAAAATGAAAGGACGGATGCAGAGATGGAACAGCTTTATCTGATGCCCGGCGAGGAACGCTACACGAAATTTCGGGATGCGAACGGAGTGCCGAAGATCCGGTATACCTACTGCTCCATGCGGGGAAAGCTTTTCAACTGCATCTGCAAGTCGATGGACGAAGCGCAGCGGCTGTGCGAGGACTGGCTCGTGACCCAGGATCGCTGCTACCGCAATTAAAACGAAAAAAGACCTTCGGGAACCTGACCGTTCAGCGATCAGTTCCCGAAGGCTTTTTATTTTATCGGCTCTTTTCGTCCCGGCGGGCGGGGATTTCATCAGCAAAGAACAGTTCAATGTTCCGCTGTGCCCGCAGAAGCTCCTGCATCTCAGCACGGGCTTTGCGATATTCAGGGTAAAGCGCCCTCTTTTTGGCTTGGAGTTCCCGATACTCTTTTTTCAGCGCCTGCATCGGCGGGAGCTTTTGGTCTCCCAGCGCACGAAACGCATCCTTGGCGGCACAGTGGAGCGTGATCTCCTCGATGTGTTCGTCAGCAAAAGCGGAGCTGTACCCGGACTTTTGATATTCAACATAGGTCTCTTTCGTCCTTGCAAAGTTGACGATGTGCTTTTGGAGTGTGGAGATCTCTTTGAGCCGGTGGTCAGCTTCTTTGATCGGTTCATCCAGTTCCCGAAAGCGAGTGGTGGCAGCTTCGGCTTTTGCCGCCAGTTCTTCCAGCTCTGTGATGCCGTGTTCCTGCAAGAAGATCAGCGTCTTGGACATCTCTTTCAGGTTGAACTTCTTCGCCCAGCGCTCATAGCCGCCGCTCTTGCCCTCGGCAAGTTTTGCCGGAATGTCCACCAGCTTTCCAAAACCAGTGGAGAAGATCGGCTTTTGGATCTGCGGATTCCGGGGTCTGTGTTGTGCTTTCCCCTCGATGACTGCCCGCAGTTCTTCTTCACTGTAACCTTCGCCCAAAGTGCGAAAGCGAATGAAGCGCTTCTGCCGTTTGCCCTTGACCGAGGTGTACTTGCCACGCTTGATCTCGTAGCTCTGCTGCTCCAACCGTTTGAGAAAGTCCTCGTAGTCTGTGGGCTTTTCTTTGAGGATGCCATCAATGACGCTGCAAAGCCGATCCCGATTGCTTTCTTTTGCAGGATAAGGGGTGCGTTTCTGGCGCTCCCGGTAAGGTTTGGATTCAATGACAGACAACTCGTGTTCCAGACAGACCCGGTCACTGAGCCGCTGGACTGCCAGTCCGGAAAGGTGGAAGTCCCGGAACTTCCGGCTTCCATCCAGAGCAGTGGAGTTGTAGATAATGTGATTGTGGATGTGCGCCCGGTCGGTGTGGGTAGCAACGATGAACGCATATTTTCCCTTCGTGAAGCGCATCGCCAGCTCGTAACCGACCTTGTTGGCTTCTTCGGCGGTGATCTCTCCGGGCTTGAAAGACTGCCGGATCTGGTATGCGATGACATCGTTTTTCTGCCTGCGCCCGGTGGAAAGTTCGTATTGGCGCTTGGAGAGCATGAATTCCTCGTCCACGGTCAGAGGGCTGCACTGGTAGCTGCTGACCAGCTCGCCGTTTTCGGTTTTGTCAGGATTCTGTGCGTAGTCGGTGCGGTCTTTCAGGCAGGAGGCGATGGTTTTGCCTTTGTGCTGATGCAGTGCGATCAGACGAGTTGCAGCCAAGTTAAACCCTCCCTTCAAACAAAAAGCCGCCCGAAGGCGGCGTGAAATAAAAATATGTCAAACGACTGCCCGGAGCCAGGTGCTGAACCGTTCAATGCCATCCACTAAGGCAGTTGCACCGACAAAGAGAGCGAAGCACAGAAATTCTGCAACAAGCAGGATCGCAAACTGATCCCAAGAATGGCGGCAGGCGGTGTAGATGCCGCAGCCAAGGATGTACAGCATCAACGGAGCGGCAACGTAACTGGAGAGATCCAGCAGCAGTTTCGCCAGCAGAGCCAGAAAAGCGACTAACAGCGAGAGTGGGCAAAGCAGGACTTTGAGCAGGAACTTCATATCAAACACCAGCCTTTCTTTTTTCGCCCCAATTATAAATATATCCCTGACCGTTTGGCAAGGATGCCGATATGTACCCCGCAGGATGTTCTGCGGGGCGTTTTACAGTTCGGTCAAGTGAGCAAGGATCTGCTTGCTGACCTCGATCAGCTCATCGAGCTGCCGGTGCAGCTCCTTCATGCTGGACGCATACACTTCACCGTAGGTGTTGGCGTGCTTGGCGTACTGGTTGAGGTTGTTGCTGCACATCTGGAGCAAATATGCCATCCGGCGCAGTTCGGGCAGATCAAGATGCAGGCAGTAGCCGTCCAGCGCCATCTTGCGCAGATACGCCCCGATGCTCACGATGCCGCATTCCTCCATTTTGACTCGGATGCGTTCCAGTTCGCTCTTGCTCACCCGGAAATGGAGCTGCTGATCACGAGGTTCGTTCATCGGGCATCACCGTCCTTGTCCAGATAACTTTTGAATGGTTTGACCGGTTCGACCTTTTCGGTCTTTTCTTCTAACGCTGCCAGTACCGAAGGCCGGGGACGTTCTTCTGGTTCGGCTGCATGAGAACGTTCGTCAACATTGAGCTGTGCATCCAGCTCAGCAAGGCGTGCGGACTTCTGCACCAATTCTTCCTCCTGAGGGAAAGGCTTTTGCACCTCGACCTGTGCGGCGGCAAGCTGCTGGTTCAGAGTCTCAAGCTGATTCTGCGCATCCGCAATGCGGTCATTGAAGCTGTTCAGAGCATTGTCCAGACGGGTGATGTTGCCGTGAGGGTCACTGCCCAGTGCGACCGGATAACTCAACGTGCCTTTCAAAACTGCCTGATGCTCATTCTTGAAGCTGTCGAACCGGATGGACAACTCGAATCCACGATAGCTGCCCAGAAGCTGCTGCTCGGCGTTGGGCATCTCTTTGCAGGCAAGGAGCAACCGTTCGCCGGCGCTTTTCTTGTCCTCAAAGTTCATGCCCCGGATGGTCATCCCGCAAAAGCCATCTTTCGATTGTGGATGTTCGGCAGAAAGCGCAGCATCTTTTTTGAGAGCTTCGATCCGTTCGGTCTGCTGCTGGATCTGGGCAGGAAACTGCTGCAAGATCTTGTCCTCCAAGCGGAACTTCTGGCTCTGGTGGTCGGCTTTGAGGACTTTCAGCTTTGCGACCTGAACATCTAAGTCCATCTTCTCCTTGATGAGCGGGTTGCCCGCACACAATGCCTTGACCTCTGCATAAGACAAGGCTTGCTCGTCCACATCATCGCAGGAGCGCACCGGGGATTTCGAGGTCATGATCTGGGAAATGAACCGCTGCTTGTTCTCAAGGGTCTGGAACAAATACGAATCGAACGTACCCTCTGTGACGTAGTTGAACACCTTGACTTCCTTGTTCATGTTGCCCTGCCTGATGATACGACCGTTGCGCTGGGTCATATCGCTGGGCTTCCAGCCAACATCCAAGTGATGAACGGCAATCAACCGGTCCTGCACATTGGTGCCAGCGCCCATTTTTGCGGTGCTGCCCAGCAGGATGCGCACATCGCCGGAGCGGACTTTGGAAAACAGCGCCGCTTTCTTCGCTTCGGTGTCGGCGTTGTGGATGAACTCCACTTCGCTTTCCGGCACATCGGCGGCAAGGAGCTTTGCTTTGATGTCGTCATAGACGTTGAACTTGCCGTCCCCTTTGGGCACTGAGAGGTCACAGAACAAAAGCTGGGTCAGCTTCTGCTCTTTACCTTCTTCCCAGATGCGCAGCACGTTCTGTACACAGGTGTTCAGCTTGCTGTTTGGGTCATCGGGAAGAAGGTCGTTCATGAGCCGCTGGTCGAGTCCGATCTTGCGTCCATCGTTCGTAATACAAAGCATGTTGTCCTCGGAAGCATCCACAGCGCCAGAATGGACTCTGGCGGCACGTTCACTCAGAGACTGCACCATCTCTTTCTGGATCTCCGAGGGTTTGACCACGACTGTTTCAAACCTTGCTTCCGGCACAGGCAAATGCAACTGGTCGCTGGTCTTGATGTCTGCTACTTCCTTGAACATGTTCATCAGTTCCGGGAGGTTGAAGAACTTCGCAAATCTCGTTCTGGCACGATACCCAGTACCTTCGGGAGCAAGTTCAATGGCGGTACTGGTCTCACCAAATGTGGATGCCCAGCAATCGAAGTGGGTCAGCTTTTTCTGCTGGAGGGTGTCGTACTGGAGATAGCGCATGAGGGTGTACAGCTCAGTCATAGAGTTCGAGACAGGCGTACCCGTGGCAAAAACCACACCACGGCTTCCGGTGATCTCGTCCAGATAGCGGCACTTGCCAAACATATCGCTGGATTTCTGTGCTTCACTGGTGGATAAACCTGCGACGTTGCGCATTTTTGTGTATAAAAAGAGGTTCTTGAACCCATGCGACTCGTCCACAAACAGCCGGTCTACGCCCAATTGCTCAAAGGTGATAACGTCATCCTTGCGGTCTGCGGCACGCAGTTTTTCCAGCTTCAGTTCCAGACTTTTGCGGCTTTTCTCCATCTGCTTGACGGTGAAACGCTCGCCGCTGGAGTATTTCAGTTCCGCAATGGCGCTCTGGATCTCCTCGATCTGCTCCTGAATGAGCCGTTCCTGCCGCTCGAAGGAAAGTGGGATGCGCTCAAACTGGCTGTGCCCGATGATGACTGCATCGTAGTCTCCGGTTGCGATGCGGGCACAGAACTTTTTGCGGTTGGCGGTCTCGAAGTCCTTCTTGCGTGCGACCAGAAGCTTTGCGGTCGGGTAGAGGTGCAAGAACTCGCTTGCCCACTGTTCGGTCAGGTGGTTGGGAACAACGAACAGACTTTTCTGGCACAGCCCCAGCCGCTTTGCCTCCATTGCCGATGCAGCCATCTCGAAACTTTTTCCGGCACCCACCTCATGTGCCAGCAGGGTGTTTCCACCATACAGAACATGAGCAACGGCATTGAGCTGGTGTTCCCGAAGCGTGATCTCCGGGTTCATGCCAACAAAATGGATGTGGCTGCCGTCATACTCACGGGGTCTGGTGCTGTTGAACAGCTCATTGTACTGCCGGACAAGCTCAGTGCGCCGCTGCGGGTCCTGCCAGATCCAGCCGGAAAAGGCATCCTTGATGGACTGCTGTTTCTGCTGTGCCAGCATCGTCTCCCGCTTGTTCAGGACACGCTTGGGTTTGCCATCGTCACCCTCGATGGTGTCGTAGACACGGACATCTTTCAGGTTCAGCGTGTCTTCCAAGATCTTGTAGGCGTTCATCCGGCTGGTGCCGTAGGTCTCGCAGGAAAGGATATCGTTCTTGCCCATGCTGGTCTTGCCCTCGATGCGCCATTCTGCCGTCAGGGGAGAGAACTTCACCTGAATGGCACGGCGCATATAGTAGGGCACCTGCAAAAGCTCATCCATGAAACGCTTGATGATGCCCGGTTCCAGCCATGTTGCACCCAGCCGAACGTCGATCTCGGACGCTTCCAAGTCTTTCGGCTGCGCTTTTTCCAGAGCGGCCACGTTGACGGCAAATTCAGGGTTCGTTTTGACGGCGAGTTGGGCAAGGCGCAGTTTATTCCGAACATTGCCGGAAAGGTACTCGTCCGCTGTCTGCCAGCCGGCTTCCGGGTCAGTGGGGTCAGCACCCGGGTCTTTGAAAATGACACCAGATAACTCTGTGGTGATACGCTCATATTCCCCCGGTGTGCCGAGAAGTTCCGCCATATACGGCAGATCCACCTTGCCGTGTTCTCCGATGGACACCGCCAGCGCTTCACTGGGGGTATCTACATTGGTGATGGTGTGTTCCGGGCGGATGGTACGCTTGTGGAACATATCTGCTTTGGACTTCAACTGCCCCTGCTCGTCCAGATTCTCCAGCGAGCAGAGCAGATAGTACGAGCTGTCATCCTCGAACAGTCTGCCGTTTTTGCGGTCGTTGATCAGACCGTACTTTGCGGCGAAAGCATCGTAGGCGGTGTTCAGCTTTTCCTGCGTTGCACAGATGGCCTCATCTGGGGCATCGGTCATCTGCTGGTCGATCAGTTCGTTGACGATCTTCCGCAGCCCGACCATGCCGGAGATGCGCTCTTTGGCGTTGTCGGAAAGCTCCATCTGGGTCATGACCGAGTTCTCCCGGTAGTACACCTCACCGTCCACCACGGTGTACGAGAAGTTCTTCACTTCCGGGTCAGCGGGCAGTGTCTTGCGTTCTGCTATGACATCCGAAACATTTGGTGCTTCCACCTCGATATCGGCATACTGACCCTCAATATGCTGTACCGCTTCGGCAAGCTGGTCTGCCAGAACAGCACCTTCGATGGGTTGAACCGTACAGTCCGCCCGCCCGTACTGAGTGGTTTCGGCAGTCAGTTCGCCCAGAATCATCTCCGGGTGGTTTACGAAATACTGGTTGATGGCAAAGCCGCCCTCTGTCTTGCCGAGCTGCACCCATGCCGGTTCGTGGTCGATGGGACGGTCACGCCTTTGCAAAAAGATGATGTCGGAAACGACTTCCGTTCCGGCGTTTGCCTTGAACGCATTGTTCGGCAGACGGATAGCACCCAGCAAATTGGCACGTTCCGCAAGGTGTTTGCGGGCGG
>CAYXQN010000021.1:0-24051 GCA_964466825.1 uncultured Faecalibacterium sp.
ACACCTACGACGGCATCATCATGGACCCGCCCAGCTACGGCCGTGGACCCGGCGGCGAGATCTGGAAGCTGGAGGACTGCATCTATGATCTGGTCAGCCAGTGTGAGGAAGTGCTGAGCGATAAGCCGCTGTTCTTTGCGGTGAACAGCTACACCACGGGCCTGTCCCCGGCGGTCATGGAGTATATGCTCAAGACCACCCTGGTGCCCCGTTTTGGCGGCAAGACCAGCTGCGACGAGATCGGCCTGCCGGTATCTGCTACCGGCGGTGTGGTGCCTTGCGGCGCAACGGCGATCTGGGAAGAATAACACCGCCTGCACAGCAATGCAGGATATCACTTCTACTTGGGGTACAGCCCTTTTGAGAAGGGCGCACCACCAGAAAGAGAACACAAAAATGGAAACTACGATTTTAACTGCAAAGGATCTGAAATTTCGTTATGATACCGAACAGCCGGTCTATGCGCTGGACGGTGTATCCATGAACGTGCGCCGCGGCGAGTTCGTGGCGGTTCTGGGTGCAAACGGCTGTGGTAAATCGACCCTTGCAAAACATTTCAATGCCATTCTCCTGCCGGAAAAGGGTACCGTGCTGGTGGAGGGAATGGATACCGCAGACGATGACAAGCTGTACGACATCCGCCAGACGGTGGGTATGGTGTTCCAGAACCCGGATAACCAGATCGTTGCTACAGTGGTCGAAGAAGATGTAGCCTTTGCGTTGGAAAACCTTGGCGTTCCGCCGGAGGAGATGCGCCGCCGTGTAGACGAATCCATGAAGATGGCAGGGATTTACGATTACCGTACCCGTGCGCCTCACAATCTGTCCGGCGGCCAGAAGCAGCGGGTGGCCATTGCAGGTGTGGTGGCAATGCGCCCGGATTGCCTGATCCTGGACGAAGCCACTGCAATGCTGGATCCCCGGGGCCGTGAGCAGGTGATGCAGACCATTCATCATCTCAATAAGAATATGGGCATCACGGTGGTGTCCATCACGCACTATATGGAGGAAGCCGCACAGGCGGACCGGGTCCTGGTCATGAGCCAGGGCAAGGTCGTGATGGAAGGGACCCCGAAGCAGGTGTTCAGCCAGACCGAAAAGGTACGCGCGCTGCATCTGGATGTGCCGCAGGCTGCAGAGCTGCGGGATGAACTGGTCAAGGCCGGCATCCCTATGCCGGAGGGCATCATCGATACCGGCGAATGCGCCCAGGCGCTGTATGAGCTGCTGAAGTAAGGGGAGTGGACGAAACATGGCAGAGATCATTAAGGTAGAGCATCTGAGCTACGTCTACAACCCCGGGCTGCCCAATGCAGTCACGGCGCTGGATGATGTGAGCTTTACAGTAGAAGAGGGGGATTTTGTCGGCATTATCGGTGCAACTGGCTCCGGCAAGTCCACCCTGATCACACATATGAACGGCCTGAACCGTCCTACCAGCGGACGGATCCTGATCGATGGCCGGGACCTGTGGGCAGAGCCGGAAAAGATCCGGGATTTTCGGTTTTTGAGCGGTCTGGTGTTCCAGTATCCGGAGTATCAGCTGTTTGAGGAGACCTGCTATAAGGATATTGCCTTTGGTCCCAAAAATATGGGGCTGGATGAGGCAGAGATCGACCGTCGTGTGCGGGAGGCGGCTGATTTTGTAAAGCTGGACCCTGCACTGCTGGAACGCAGTCCCTTTGAGCTGTCCGGCGGCCAGAAGCGCCGGGTGGCGGTGGCAGGTGTGATGGCGATGAAGCCCCGTATTCTGGTGTTGGATGAGCCGGCGGCAGGTCTGGACCCGGAAGGACGGGACGACATCCTGTCTGAGGTAAAGGAATATCACAAAAAGACCGGTACCACAGTGCTGCTGGTGTCCCACAGCATGGAGGACATTGCGAAATATGCCGACCGTGTGCTGGTGATGGCAGATAAAAAGGTGGCTATGTATGACACGGTGGAAAAGGTGTTTGACCGTGCGCCGGAGCTGCTGCGCCTTGGCCTGAGCGTCCCGCAGGTGACCAAGATCTTTTTGAAGCTGCGGGAGATGGGGATCGATGTTCCGGCAGATGTATATACCATCCCCTATGCAGTCAAGACCATCCTGGAAGCAAAGCAGCGCCGCGATGCCGAAAAGGCAGCTGCGGAAAAAGGAGGTGCGGCCAAATGCTGAGAGACATTACCATCGGTCAGCACTTTCCGGGCAACAGCCTGGTCCATCGGTTTGACCCGCGTCTGAAGCTGGTGCTGACCATCGTATATATCGTGTTGTTGTTTGCAGCGTCCAACCCGCTGGGGCTGACGCTGTCCATCCTGTTCCTTGCGGGAATGTATCGTATGGCGCATATCCCCGCTAAGATGATCGGAAAAAGCCTGAAGCCGATTTTGCCGATCGTCCTGTTTACTGCAGTGCTGAACCTGTTTTTTGTAACAGGGGAAGGAGAACCGCTGCTCCGGGTCTGGTTTTTGTCCATCTACATGGAAGGCGTAAAGTATGCGGTGCTGATGGCAGTGCGTGTGATGGCGCTGATCGCTGGAACCAGCCTTCTGACTTATACCACCAGTCCCATTGTGCTGACCGATGCCATCGAGCAGCTGCTCAAGCCCTTGGGCAAGCTGCACTTCCCGGTGCATGAGCTGGCAATGATGATGAGCATTGCACTGCGGTTCATCCCGACTCTGATCGAAGAGACGGATAAGATCATGAATGCGCAGAAAGCCCGTGGCGCACAGCTGGATACTGGCAAGCTGACCGACCGGGTCAAAGCGCTGGTACCGGTGCTGATCCCGCTGTTCATCTCGGCGTTCCGCCGTGCCGACGAGCTGGCGATGGCAATGGAATGCCGCTGCTATCGCGGCGGCGACGGACGTACCCGGCTCAAGGTGCTCAAGTGTACAAAGCAGGATTATATCAGTCTTGCAGTGTGCATCGTCTGCTTTGGGGTCATTCTGGCAAGCCGGCTGATCTTCCCGAATTTTTAAGGGTTATTGATACGATCATGAATTTTCTTCTTACACTTGCCTATGATGGCACGAATTACTGCGGATTTCAGGTGCAGCCCAACGGACGCAGTGTAGCGCAGACCTTTCAGGATGCACTGGAAGCAGTGCTTGGTGCCCGCCCGGACATCAAGGGCTGCAGCCGTACCGATGCGGGGGTCCATGCATTGGGCTTTATGCTCAATTTCCATGCAGACACCCACATTCCGCCGGAAAAGCTGCCGCTGGCACTGAACCAGCATCTGCCCTCGGATATCCGGGTGCTGGCAGCCCGGATCGTGCCGGAGGATTTCCACGCGCGGTATGCAGCACACACCAAGACTTACTGCTACCGCATCCACAATCATCCCATCGACTCGCCCTTTGACTCGGCATATTACACCCGGATCCCCCGGCGGCTGGATGAGGTGCGGATGAACGAAGCAGCGCAGAAATTTGTTGGAACTTATGATTTTCTGGCGCTTTGTGCAGCCGGAAGTTCTGCGGCAGCACACGGTGATACGGTGCGTACCATCACGGCCTGCAGTGTACAGCGCAGCGGAGATGAAGTGATGGTGGAAGTGACTGCGGATGGCTACCTGTACAACATGGTGCGTATTCTGGCGGGGACGCTCTGCGAGGTGGGGGCAGGCAGGCTTGCGCCGAACGAGATCCCGGCCATTCTGGCCAGCCGTGACCGCAGCAAAGCTGGCCCTACGCTGCCGGCCAAAGGCCTGTTTTTGAAAAGTGTGGCCTATGACGAGGGACTTTGAGAAAAGGGCCGGCAACAAAACGAGGAGGTTCCATGAGAAAAAATCGACACGCTGACCGCACAGCCAGCGAAGAACCGCTGTCGGAAGGGCGGGTAGAATATCTGGAAGCTGCCCGGGCCAGGGTGCGCCGCCGCAAGCTGCGGCGGATGCTCATCGTGGTAGTGGCGCTGACACTGGTCGTGACGGCAGTGACCGGCTTTTGGGGCAGTTCCATCTCCCGGTTGAAGGATGTGGTGGATACAGTGACTATCGCGCTGACGCCTGCAACAGGATATCCGCAGCAGACCGGTGTGCCGGAACTGCGGGCGATGGAGCCGCTTTCCGGCGGATATGTGGTGCTTGGAAAAGACAGCTGCGTGGTCTACAGCTGCAACGGAAACCGGCTCAGCAGCATCCAAAGCGGTTATGCCCGGCCTGCACTGGCAGCGGGAAAGACACGATTTGTGCTTTACAACCGCTCTGGCAATGAGCTGCGGGTAGAAAGCCGGACCCAAAATCTTTACACCAAGACGATGGAAAACAGCATTTATCTGTGTGCAGTGGCAGATGCCGGGCAGCTGGCGGTGGTGACAGACAATGACAACAGCATGGCGAAGCTGACGGTCTACTCGGCGGCAATGGAGCAGCTGTTGAGCTGGGAGATGACCAGCGCAGAGGGCATCCCATTGCGGCTTGCCTTTGCACCGGACAGCCGCAGCCTGGCACTGGCAACGGTCACGGCCAGTGCGGGACAGCTGACCGCAAAACTCTATGTGCTGGACCTTGCACAGGGAGACCCGGTGTGCCTGGGTGCGGCGGAAAGCGTTCCCCAATGGATGGAATGGCTGAGCGGCGACCGTGTACTGGTGGTGTTTGAGGACGAGGCGGTGCTGTATGATGCAGCAGGCGGCCAGAAAGCACACTACAGCCTGGGGGCAAACAAGCTGGTGAGTGCTTCAGCGGATGAGGGCGGTGTGGCGCTGCTGCTGGAGAATGGCCAGCTATGCACCGCAGTGCTGCTGGACAAAGAACTTCAGGTGCAGTACAGCGACAGTGTGCTGTCGGCAAACGATATCGTCCGGGAAGGAGAGCGATTCTATCTGCTCACGGATGACTCGGTGGAATGTTTTGACCTGACAGAGGGGCATTTGTGGGAGCAGACCTTTGCGGTACGCCCACAGGCAATGCTGGCTGGCAGACAGCTGCTTGTCTTTTGTGGAAATACAGTACAGTTGCTGGAGGCGCCGGAAGGTGCCGATCCGGCAGGCTGAAAACAGTCTGCGGCAGAAAGTAACAGGGAAAATAAGTTATGTTCAAGAATCCGTCATTTCTTTTTGATATTATATGCTCAGTAATCTGGATCGTTCTGATCGTGCGGTATGCACGCAAGGGCTTTTTGGCCTCGATCGTGCAGCTGACGGGGAATTTTATCAGTTTGCTGAGTGCACACCAGCTCTCGACGGCGTTTTCAGGCTGGGTGTTTGAGCATTTACTGGCGGGCAGCTTCCGCACGCAGCTTGCAGCAGGATTTGCAGCGGGCGGTGTGGTGGACCTGACCGACATTGCAGTAAAGTATGCCGGCTTTTTGCCGGAAAGCTTCCGCAGGAGCATTGTAGAAGCGTGTGAGCGCACAGTGAACACAGCGTTGGTAGACAACGCTGCGGCACTGGCGGATGCCATTGTGGAAAAGGTGCTGCAGCCATTGTTGGTGCCGGTGATCACGCTGGTGCTGTTTTTTATTTTTTATGCGTTGCTGCGGATGCTGGTGAGCCTGCTGGTGACGGTGCTGGGTCTGGTGAATAAGATCCCGCTGATCGGCACGGTGAACCGGTGGCTGGGCTGGGTCGTGGGAGGCCTGACCGCATTGCTGGACATCTATCTTGTTCTGTGTGTGGTGTGGGGCGTGATCGTGCTGACCGGCGGCAATCTGAATGTGCTTAACGACACTGTGATGAGCAGCAGTCTTTACTATAAAGCGTTTAATCTGTTCAACCCCTTCCTGTAAAAGGGGCGTAGAAGGAGGAACTATGGGAGGAAATATGGTCTGTGTGCGGTGCGAAAAACGTCCCGCTATCATCTTCATCCAGCGGATGGAGAACGGACAAATGAAGCAGGAGGGCTATTGCCTGCACTGTGCACGGGAACTGCATATCAAGCCGGTGGACGATCTGATGAAACAGTTCGGAATGTCGGAGCAGGACCTGGACAACATGGAGAGCCGCATGGAAAGCATGATGGAGGAGATGGGAGATGTGAACCCGCTCTCCATGATGATGAACATGGGTGCCGGTGGGATGGAAGATGAGGCCGAAGGTATGGATGAGGATCTGGTGCCGGGCAGCAACGCGACCTTCCCGCTGGGGATGTCGGGCAGCGCAAAGCAGGACGAGGAAAAGAAGTCTGCTGACCGCAAGAACGGCAAAAAGCCGCCCCGCCGCAAATTTTTGGATACCTACTGCGAGAATCTGACCCGCAAGGCACGGGAAGGCAAACTGGATGATATCATCGGGCGTGACCGTGAGATCTACCGTACCATCCAGATCCTGAGCCGCCGCCAGAAGAACAACCCCTGCCTGATCGGCGAGGCTGGTGTGGGCAAGACAGCGATTGCAGAAGGCATCGCAGAGCGCATCGCAAAGGGTGAAGTCCCGGCAGGGCTGAAGAACAAGGAGATCTTTTTGCTGGATCTGACCAGCCTTGTGGCGGGCACCCAGTTCCGCGGCCAGTTCGAGCAGCGGGTCAAGGGTTTGCTGAGCGAGGTGAAGGCGGCCGGAAACGTTATTTTGTTCATCGACGAGATCCATACCATCACCTCGGCCGGTGAGAGCGAAGGTGCCATGAATGCCGGCAACATCTTAAAGCCTGCATTGTCCCGCGGTGAGATCCAGGTCATCGGCGCAACGACCTTCAACGAGTACCGTAAGTATATCGAGAAGGATCAGGCGCTGGAGCGCCGCTTCCAGCCGGTGCGGGTGGAGGAGCCGAGCGTGGCAGATACCCTCGCCGTGATGAACGGTATCAAGCGTTATTATGAGCAGCACCACCATGTGCAGGTGCCTGCAGAGGTTCTGAGCGCTGCCGTGACCCTGAGCGAACGGTATATCACCGACCGTTACCTGCCGGATAAGGCCATCGACCTGCTGGACGAAGCTTGTGCCTGCTGCAATCTGGCACACCCGGTCATCTCGGAGTATCTGGTAATGCAGAAGGAACTGGATGACCTGAAAAAAGAAGAAGCGGAAATGGAAACGGCTGATGTCAATGAGCCGATCGACTATGAGCGGGTCGCTGAGCGTAAGACCCGCATTGCGCAGCTGGAGCACGAGCTGCCCGCAAAGCAGGCGGCGGCAAGCGAGATCACCGTTTCGATGGATGATGTGGCAAAGGTCATCGAGCTGTGGACCGGTATCCCTGCGGTCAAGATCCGGGAGACCGAGTTTGCAAAGCTCGCCAGCCTTGAGACCGAGCTGAAAAAGAAGGTCATCGGGCAGGATGAGGCAGTGCATCTGGTGGCACAGTCCATCAAGCGCAGCCGCGCCGACCTGTCTGGACGCCGCCGCCCGGCGAGCTTTATCTTTGTGGGTCCCACCGGCGTAGGCAAGACCGAGCTGGTCAAGCAGCTTGCCAGCCAGCTTTTTGACGGCCCCGACCCGCTGATCCGGCTGGATATGAGCGAGTATATGGAAAAATACGCAGTGTCCCGTATGATCGGTTCGCCCCCGGGCTATGTCGGCTACGAGGAGGCGGGTCAGCTCACCGAAAAGGTGCGCCGCCGCCCCTATAGTGTGGTGCTGTTCGACGAGATCGAAAAGGCACACCCCGATGTGATGAACATCCTGCTGCAGATCCTGGACGAAGGCAAGATCAACGATGCGCAGGGCCGCACAGTGGACTTTTCCAACACGGTCATCTGCATGACCTCCAACGCTGGCAGCGGCGACCGCAGTACCGGCGGGCTGGGCTTCAACAAGAGCGAGGACCAGCTGAGTGAAGAAAAGACCCGCAAGGCGCTGGCGCAGTTCCTGCGGCCGGAGTTTTTGGGGCGTGTGGATGAGGTCATCGCCTTCAAGCCGCTGAGCCAGCAGACGCTGGAGGGCATTGCGGCACTGATGCTGGACGAGTACAAGACCGGCATGGATGCCAAGGGCATTGCATACAGCTATACCCCGGCGGCGCTGAAAGCGCTGGTGACAAAGGCACAGGGCGGCAAGTTCGGTGCGCGTGATCTGCGCCGGGTCATCCGCAAGGCGGTGGAAGACCCCGCCGCTGAGCGTCTGATCGAAGGCACACTGGCTTCGGGCAGCAGCCTGACGGTGGACGCAGACGAAACCGGCGAAGTGGTCCTGAAGTAAGACAAAATAAGAACGCTCCTTTCCATCCGGAAAGGAGCGTTTTGGCATCTATGGAAGAAGGAAACCGCTTTCCATTGACAAATACACGCTGAAAGATTAAACTAAACGTAGCTATCCGCAAAAATTTTTTGCATGAGAATAAAAGGAGCGTTTTCTATGGCGAACAACAATGTCCGCACTCGTTTTGCACCCTCGCCCACCGGCTATATGCACGTTGGCAACCTGCGCACTGCACTGTATGCTTACCTGATGGCAAAGCATGAGGATGGTACCTTTATCCTGCGCATTGAGGATACCGACCAGGGCCGGTATGTTGAGGGCGCTGTGGATGTGATCTACAATACCATGCGTGAGACTGGCCTGCTGTGGGATGAAGGCCCCGATATCGGCGGCCCGGTGGGCCCCTATGTGCAGAGCGAGCGTATGGGGATGTTCAAGCAGTATGCTGAGCAGCTGGTTGCAGAAGGTAAGGCTTATTACTGCTTCTGCACGGAGGAGCGTCTGGAAGCGCTCCATGCCGAGCAGCGTGCTGCGGGCGAGATGACCCACTACGATGGCTGCTGCCGTGAACTGCCGAAAGAGGAAGTGGAGTGCCGTCTGGCTGCGGGCGAACCCTACGTCATCCGCCAGAAGATCCCCAAGGAGGGCGTGACCGGTTTTGACGATGTGGTGTATGGCCATATCGAGGTCAACAACAGCGAGATGGATGATCAGATCCTGATCAAGACCGATGGAATGCCCACTTATAACTTTGCAAACGTGGTGGACGACCACCTGATGGGCATTACTCATGTGATCCGCGGCAGCGAGTATCTGTCTTCTACTCCCAAATACAATCTGCTGTATCAGGCATTCGGCTGGGAGATCCCTACTTACATCCACTGCCCGCCGGTAATGAAGGATGCACAGAACAAGCTGTCCAAGCGCAACGGTGACGCAAGCTACCAGGACCTGGTGGCCAAGGGATATTTGACCGAGGCTGTGCTCAACTACATCTGCCTGCTGGGCTGGAGCCCCAAGGGTGAGTATGCAGAGCAGGAGATCTTCTCGCTGGAGGAGCTGGTCAAGGTCTGGGAGCCGGCTGGTATCTCCAAGTCTCCGGCTATCTTTGACCCGCTCAAGCTGCGCGCTATCAATGCGGAATATATCCGCCGCCTGCCTGCAGAGGAATTCTACAAAAAAGCAGAACCCTGGATCGACAGCGCAGTGCATACCCCCATCGACAAGGCACTGCTGTGTGCAAACCTGCAGCCCCGCTGCGAAGTGCTGGGCGAGATCCCCGAGCAGCTGGATTTCTTTGATGCAATGCCCGAGTATGATGTGAGCATGTATGCAAATAAAAAGCAGAAGACCACCCCGGAGACTGCACTGGAGGCACTGGAAGCACTGGTGCCTGTGCTGAGCGACGAGGCACTGGACTTTGCAAACCGGGATGCTGTGTTTGATGCCTGCAAGGCAAAAGCTGAGGAGCTGGGCAAGAAGAATGGCTGGCTGCTCTACCCGCTGGGCATTGCACTGTCCGGTAAGCAGCGTACCCCCGGCGGCGGTACCGACCTGGCCTGCATGATGGGGCGTGAAAAGACCCTGGAGCGCATCCAGGCAGCGATTGCAAAGCTGAATGGCTGATTCTGAATAGAGACCAAAGTCCTGTGGGAGCAAACGCCCACAGGGCTTTTTTGTATTTCAGGGCGGAATAAGAGAGTTCTGCGTACTGCGGCAAAATACGCTGCAGACCTGCGCTACAGTATATGCGGACGGTGCGGGGAGTAGAACAAATATCCCCGTCGGAAAGCGGGGATGAAATATGACAGAACGTATTGGGATCGCAATGGGGAACCGCCAGCGGGAACAGGCACAGCTCTGGACAGAACGGATGGCGCGGCGGCCGGCACAACGTAAGTTTAGCGCAATGGCTTTGGGATTTGCCGGGAGCTGGGCGGTGCTGTATGGCAGACTGATGCCGTTTGGACTGGGGCTGACGCTTGGGCTGGGGGAGGACCAGTTTGCGGCCTGCGCAGCGGGTGCGGCGCTGGGGTGTCTGCTGCAGGGGCTGGGAGAATTTTCGCTGCGGAGCATCTGTCTGCTTTGTGCGCTGGGCGGAGCAGTGGCTATGCGCTGGAGCGGTACCAAGCAGTACATCCCGACAGCACTGGTCAGCTGCGGACTGCTGATCGGTGCGGCGGTTTGTTTTTCGACCGGAGAGCACAAAGGGATAGAACTTGCCTTGTACAGTACAGCAGACGCTTTGCTGGCAGCAGGCATTGGCTGGGCGATCCGGAAAGGGCCAATGCAGGGCGATGGATTTGGAGGGCTGCTGGCGGGTGCGGCCGGGATCGCCGCATTGGCTGGTATGCAGTGGAAGGGCCTTTCGCTGGGAGTCGCGGTATGTGCTGCAGTAGGGGCTTTTATGAGCTGCAAGGACCGCAAAAAGATGGCACTTGCATCCCAGGCGGTTTGGGGAGCGGCTTTGTGTGCGGCAGACCCGGCGCTGGCTCCGGCAGCGGCTGGCCTTTCGTGCGGGGCTGCCGCTGCGGTGATGCTGGCTCCTGGCCGACGGATCGAAACAACGGCAGCTTATCTGGGCGGCTGTATCACAGGAGTGCTTTGTGTCCAGCCGCCCGGGCAGGCGATCGGCATTTTGATTGCAGCAAGTGCGGGGATCGGGGCGGTGCTGCTGATGCCGACAGAATGGCTGAAGCCGGATGCGGAACCATGCCTGGAGGAACCGACCGTGGAACGCCCACGGATCGCTGCAGCGGCGACACGGTTGGAAGCAGTGGCGGAAAGCCTGACATCGCTGGCTCAGACCGTGAATGAGGTGTATGAAACGCTGCCGAACCGGTGTGAGAGTTTCCGCTGGGTGATAAATAATACCCATGATACTCTCTGTTTTAACTGCGGGCGGCGGGAACAGTGCTGGCAGCAGGAATATACGATGACATTGGAAGGGATGGAGGAACTGCAGCCGCTTCTGGAACAGGACGGAAACCTGGAGACGGCCCGATTGCCTGGGAAATTGTCCCGCTGCATCCATCCGGCGGCGCTGTGCGCAGCAGCGACCCGTTCCTTTGCGCTGTACCGCAGCCGCAAGGAGGCACGCATCCATTCCGAAGCAATGCGCACCGCATTGACCGAACAATACAGTGCGGTGGCCGAGGCCTTGGGCGTGCTGGGGGAGCAGCTGAGCAGACCGGGAGCACCGGAACCTTACAAATCTGGGCGAGTTGCGGATTATTTTACATCCATGGGGATGCCGCCTGCGGAATGTGCCGTGACGCTGGACGATCTGGGGCGTACCCATGTTGCGGTCACTCTGCCAAGGACGCGGTTTTCAGCCAAAGAGCTGTCCATGTTGGCGCAGGAGGTGGGGCACACCTGCCGTCGGACACTGGAAATGCCGCAGGTATTGTCCTGCAAAGGGCGCACGACCCTTCTGTTTGCGGAAAAACCTGCACTGCAGGTGGTGTTTGGTGCGGCAAGCATGGCAGCACAGGGCAATGTTTCCGGCGATGCGGTACAACAGTTCTGCACACCGACATCGGCGCAGATGATCCTGTGTGACGGGATGGGCACCGGGTGCACGGCGGCGGTTGACGGAAGCCTTGCGGCAGAGCTGACCGCCCGGCTGCTCAAGGCAGGGATCCCGGCAGAACTTGCGGCAAGGCTTGTGAATGTGGCACTGGCTTTGAAGAGCGATGAGGAAGGAGGTGCAACGCTGGATCTGATCAGCGTGGACCTTTATACGGGGACGGCGAGACTGTTCAAGGCTGGGGCGGTGCCGGGATTTTTGGTACATGGAGGCCATGTGCGGATGGTTGGAGAAGCAACACTGCCGGTAGGTGTGTTGGGAAGTGTGAGCGGCCAAAGCAGAGTGGTGCATCTGGCGGCAGGAGACTACGCAGTGTTGGTGTCGGACGGACTTTTGGTGGACGGGACCGGCTGGGTGACAGCGCAGCTGGAGCTTTCGGCTGCTGCGGGGGATACGCCGGAAAAACTGGCGCAGACTCTGGTGGAGACTGCGCATATCCGTGCACAAAAGACAGGCCGCCCGGATGATATTACGGCAGCGGTTCTTAGGCTGGAAAAGTGTCGTTGAATCGACCGGATACATTGCATTTTTCTACAAAGAAGGGTATACTGAATGGTACATCGAACAACAGGAGGGCAAAAAATGCTTACTATGACCGTTGCTCAGGATGGCAGTGCACAGTTTACCACGATCTCAGAAGCGGTGCTGGCGGTGCCGTACGATTGCCCAGCGACGATCCGGATCGGTGAGGGTGTTTACCGGGAAAAACTGGTTTGCGAAAAAAAGGATATCACGCTGATCGGTGAAGGTGCGGACAAGACCAGACTGGTCTGGGGCGATGGTGGAAAGCTGCCGCATCCGGATGGACGGCCGACCCATACATTCCGCAGTTATACCGCCTTTTTCAGCGGCGAAAAGCTGCGTGTGGAGGAGATGACCATTGAAAATGATGCCGGCCCCGGCAGCAAAGCGGGACAGGCGATCGCTGCTTATGTGGACAGTGTGCAGGCGGAATTTATCCGGGTAAAGCTTCTGGGCAACCAGGATACCCTGTTCTGTGCACCGTTGCCGGAAAAGGAGCGGGAGAAGGACGGCTTTTTGGGTCCCCGTGTCTATGCACCACGCAGAGCCAGTGCACAATATTATCAGAACTGCGAGATCGCAGGGGACATCGACTTTATTTTTGGCGGGGCCGATGCACTGTTTGAACAATGTACCATTCGTACGGTGGACAATGGTCTGGCGCACAGTTATGTGACAGCGCCTTCGGGTGCTGCGGATGGACTCGGCTTTGTATTCTGGGACTGCGACTTTGTGTCCAATGGCTGCCCGGAGGGCAGTATCTATCTGGGGCGGCCCTGGCGTCCTACGGGCAAGACCGCTGTGCTGGACAGCCGTTTGGGCGGACACATTGCTCCGGAAGGATTTGCTGCCTGGAATGACCGGACGGATGGTGATCTTGCCTGCTTTGCAGAAGCGGGCAATACCGGGCCGGGTGCCGTGGAGCGCAGCGACTGGGTCAAGGATTTGGATGGAGCACAGGCGGCAGCGCTGCTCAAGGCTGCACGCAAACGCTGCCGTCCGGAATAAACAGAGAAAAAAGGATGTAAAAATGAAAAAACTCCCCAATTTTGTAAAATGCCTCATTGTTGCGGCGGCGCTTGCCGCAATGGCCTGGATGATGTATGCTGTGAACGATCGGGCGTCCCGGGTGGAGATGCCTGCACCGGATGATACCTTTGGGATCTATCGCAGTGCGCAATAAGCTGCCGGGCAAAAGAAACAGGACTGCGGAGGCAGCCCTGTTTTTTAATGATTTTTTCGACCACATTGACCGTCCTGTATGATGCTGCACTGCGATTTTTCAGGGGTGAAAACAATTAAGAATACTGCAGGGGTTCGTTTTTCGGAACATTCAGGGATATTAAGCTGAAAAAGAGTCAGGCTTCCCATTTGGGGAAACCTGACTCTTTTTTATTCGTTCGGGATATTCTGATTGGCGGGCAGATCGTTCATGATAAACCAGAACGTGGTGCCCATGCCGATGGCGCTTTGTACGCCGTAGCGGAAGCCATGCTGCAAAAAGATCGCTTTGGTAATGGAGAGGCCAAGGCCGGTGCCCTGTTTGCCTGCATCCGAACGGGAGCGGTAATAGCGATCAAAGATATAGGGCAGATCCTCAGCGGCAATGCCGGGGCCGTGGTCTTCGACTTCGACCCGGATACCCTCCAGGCAGCGGTTGGCACGCAGGATAAAGACCCCGTCTTTTCCAATGTGATGCATTGCATTGCCCAGCAGATTGTGCAGTGCCCGCTGCATCATTTCAGGGTCTGCGTAGACCGGCAGTTCTTCATCAGGGAGTTCCAGCTGGAGCTGCCAGCCGTTCTGGGCACAAATGGCATCGTACCGCTCACTGACTTCGTCGCAGAGCATGGACATATCAAAATGGACACGCTCGCATTTGACGGCGCCGCTGGATACTTTGCTCAGTTCCATAACGCTGGAGACGAGGGCGGTCAGACGGTCGGTCTCGTCCACGATGATGTTCATCTGCTCATCCCGCTGCTCCTTGTTGTCGCCGGTCAGGTCGCGCACTGTCTCGGCATAACCTTTGATCAGGGTAAGCGGTGTGCGAAGATCGTGCGAAACATTGGCCAGCAGGTCCCGCTGCATTTGCGAGGCCTGCTGGATCTCTACAGCCATGTGGTTGAAGTCCTGTGCAAGGTGCCCCAGTTCGTCGTTGCGCCGGGTATCGACCTGAACAGAATAGTCGCCTCGGGCCATCTGACGGGCGGCACTGGACAGCTGCCGCAGCGGTTTGGTAAACCATTCGCTGAACAGCCATGCTGCTGCCAACGAGAAGGTAAAGATCAAAGCGGCAGCCATGGGCAGAACAGCGCTGAACACGCTGCCAGCCTCTGCAACGTGGCTCAGGCTGGTGGTGACCAGCACGGTGTAATTTCCGTTTGCGGTCAGGCGGCCTACCAGAAGCTGGTCGGAGCCGGCCGTGCGGGAGGTGGAGATGATCTGCGTAAAACCGCCGGTGTATCTGCATTTGCGCCGCATGGAACTTTCGGTAGAAACGACCACGTCGTTACGGCTGGTGTCGGAACGGAAGGTCCTGTGAAGACTGCAATACGCCTGGTTTTCGATTTTGTAGATGGTGTTCAGAGTAGAGTCTGAGATGTCCACACAAAAGCTGGAAAGGGAGGTGTCGGCATAGATCTTGCTTTCCAGTGCAGAAAAAAACTCAAGGTCGATGATATTTAGGCCAAAGGTCCAGTAGGACGGCCGCTCGCCTTCCGAGATCGCAGTGTCCAGCATTTCTACAATGCTGTTTGCCTGAGAAGTGACCTGCTTTTCGATGTGTTTGATGTAGAGAGGTTCCAGGAGTTTGTTGGACAAAAACCAGAACAGCCCCAGAAGGAACAGACAGATAAAGGTCAGAAAGAGCATCAGCTGTCCCCGGATGCCGGGACGGTGCGGAGAACTGACAGTGTGCCGCATACGCTGCAGGACCTCCGTTCAGCGGGTGGCGTCGGGGTCGAACTTGTAGCCGATGCCCCACACAGTGGTAATGTAGCTGCGGCATTTGCCCAGGTGACCACGCAGCATTTTAACATGAGTGTCCACCGTTCGATCCTCGCCAAAGTAATCGTAGTTCCATACCTTTTGCAGGATCTTTTCCCGGCTGAGTGCAATGCCTTTGTTGGAGGCCAGAAATACCAGAAGGTCAAACTCCTTGGGGGTCAACGAGATCTCCTCGCCGGAAACACGCACAGTATGGCTGGCGGTGTCGATGGTCAGCTCGCCAAAAGTCATGGCATCGGTGTTTTCTGCAGTGCGGGGCATAGTGCGGTTGAGCACGGCACGCACACGGGCAACAAGCTCGCGGGGAGAGAAGGGTTTTACCACATAGTCGTCGGCACCGCCCTCCAGACCAGCCAGCTTATCGTATTCTTCGCTGCGTGCAGTCAGGATAATGACCGGTGTGTTGATATGGCGGGCGCGGGCCTCACGCAGACAGGTCATGCCGTCCATGAACGGCATCATCAGGTCGAGAATGACCAGGTCAAATCCGCCGCCGGACAACAGCGCCAAAGCAGCGGAGCCGTCACCGGCTTCCTCACAGACATAACCGGAATATTGCAAGTGCTCCCGGATCAGTTCACGGATACGGGGCTCATCATCTACGATCAGGATCTTGGCCATCAGGAAGATTCCTCCTTTAAAACGTCTTGAATACTTCTATCATAATACGAGAGTTGGAAAGAACTGTGAATTTTAAGTGAATCCTTTGGAAAAGAACTGTTTTTTGTTGACTTTTTATTCTCAGTATACCACAGATGACAAGCGCTGCACAGTTTTTTCACCGAAAAGCAGAAGATGCTGCGGAACAGCAGGCGGCGGGGAGTCCTGTTGGAACCGGGCGCTTGCACCGTCGTGCTGCAAATGTTATACTAAAATGATAAGGGAAGCAGATCCCAAGAATATCGCTGAAAAAGGAACAAATGATATGCGCATTGGACTGGTAGAATTTTTGTTGATCCTGGCCATCGCTTCAGTCACGGTGGGGCCAAGGGTCATGCTGTTTGTGGATCGCTGGATGCGGCGCGCTCAGCGCACCAGCAGGGCGGCGGCACGCCGCCGGGCAGAATATGAGGCACAGATGGCGGCAGAGCGGGACGCACTGCTCAAACGGTTCCGGGTGGTAACATCTGCGTTTGGCGTGGTGATCCTGCTGGTGCTGGGCTATGGGCTGCTGCTGCGCCCGCTGGATACACCGCCGCAGGCTTATATGGCTCCTGCTGTGCGGCAGACAGCACAAAAGACGGTGGCGGCAGAACAGCAGCTGGATCTGGGGACATACAGCGAAGTCAGCTGCCTGCGTCAGAAAGATGGCTGGTTGTATGCGGCAGTGCGTGCAGACAAAAAAACAGCGGCGATCCTGCGGGTACGGGAGGACGGAAGCGGACTGACGGCACTGTTGACCCAGCCGGGTGAGATCACCAGTTTTGATTTTGATGCGCAGGGAAATATCTGGTTTACGGCGGTCACGGCCGAAGGGGGTGCACTGTATCGTGCCAGCTACGATGGCTGGGGCGCAGCGGCGCAGCAGATCGTGGGTCAGATCAATGGAAAAGCGCTGGACTGCCCGATGGCAGTTGCAGTTGGCCGGGATGGCCGGGTGTATTTTACAGATGCAGCGGCGGTAAGCACAGAGGACGGCACACTGGCCGCTCTGCGCGGGGAGCTGCTGGCGCATACTGCTACCGGTTGGGTATATGTCTATGACCCGGAGACCCTTGCAGTCCGGCAGGTGCTGGGCGGGCTTGCCGGAGCTGACGGCCTGGCCATCAGCCCGGATGGAAAGACCCTGTATGTTTCGGACCTGGGCGGCCGCTGTGTGTGGGCGGTGAGTGCAGATGCACAGGGGTTGACGGCAGGCGGCCGTGACTGCGGTGTGCTGGCGCAGGAGCTGCCTGGATATCCCGGAGCTTTGGCCGTGGACGGAGAAGGTACGGTATATATCAGCTATCGCTGGGCACATAGCAGCTGGTTGGAGAACAGTGCTGAAAATACGTTTTTGCGGGGCGTTGCCCTGCGTGCGGGCACCAGCGTACAGACGCGGCTGTTTGATCTGCCGCAGGGTAAGCCGGCAGCAGAGGCCGTTGATGCGGAGGGTGCGGTCCGCTATGGACTGACAGGCACCAGAGCGGGCAGCTGCACAGCGGTATGTCCGGTGGACAACCGGGTCTATCTGGCATTTTCGGGGCAGAATATGCTGCGCTGGGCAAGGACCTGAGTGCGGAATGAGACCGGTAAAAAGGAGAGAGAACAATGACCGAAAGCTATCAAAAACAAATCGAAGCACAGGCCCGGCAGGCGGTAAGTGAGCTGCTGGAGCAGGCACAGCTCCACCGGGGCGATGTGTTTGTGGTGGGCTGCTCGTCCAGTGAGGTGGTGGGCGGCCATATTGGCAAGGACAGCAGCATTGAAGCGGCACAGGCGATCTATGCAGGTGTTGCACCGGTGCTGGCGGAACAGGGGATCTATCTGGCAGCACAGTGCTGTGAACACCTGAACCGTGCAATCATTCTGGAGCGGGAGGCTGCCCGTGCCTACGGCTGGGAGGAAGTGTGCGTTGTGCCGCATCCCCATGCGGGCGGAAGCTGGGCAACGACCTGCTGGAAGCGGTTCAAAGACCCGGTGGCTGTGGAGGAGATCCGTGCCCATGCAGGCATCGACATTGGCGGGACGCTGATCGGAATGCATCTGAAGCGGGTGGCAGTACCGGTGCGGCTGAGCCTTGGTAAGATCGGCGAGGCGAATATCCTGTGCGCCCGTACCCGCCCAAAACTGATCGGCGGCGAACGGGCCAGATATACCGAGGAGGTTTGAACGCAGATGGCGGAGAAAACATTGGAACAAATGCGGGAAGCGGTAGAGCAGATCCGTGCCCGGATGGCTGCTGCAGCCCGGGAGGCTGGGCGCGACCCGGCGGAGGTGCAGCTTTGCTCGGCCTGCAAGACCCGCACGGCAGAGGTGATCGCAGCCAGTGCGGCCCTGCCGATCGATATTTTTGGCGAAAATCATGTACAGGAACTGTGTGCAAATTTTGATGCGGGCGCTTACTGCGGCAAGCCCAGCCATTTTATCGGGCATTTGCAGACCAACAAGATCAAAAAGGTGCTGGGGCGCGCAAGCCTGATCCAGAGCGTGGACAGCCAGCGGCTGCTGGCAGCCATTGAAAAGGAAGCTGCAAAGCTGGATCTGGTACAGAACGTTCTGCTGGAAGTGAACATCGGAGAGGAGCAGTCCAAAACGGGTGTATCACCTGCAGAGCTATGGCCGCTGCTGGAGGCGGCGGCAGCGCAGCCGCATATCCGGGTCAAGGGACTGATGGCGATCCCGCCGGTGAATGATAACGATGCACAAAACCGTGCCTATCTTGCGCAGGTGTACAAGCTGTTTGTCCGGGCAGGAGAGCAGGGCTACCAGAATGTGCAGATGGAAACGCTTTCAATGGGGATGAGCGGAGACTTTGAAAATGCCATCCGGGAGGGAGCGACCATTGTGCGCATTGGCACGGCTATTTATGGAGAACGGGATTGCGGACTGAAAAAACAGGAGGAAGTATGACAAAGACAACGGTGAACGACCCGAATAAGCGTCATACCAGCAGCGGCGTGCTGATCCGGCGCTTTCTGCCGTATCTGGCCAAGTACAAGCGGGTATTGGTGCTGGACCTGTTTTGTGCAGCGCTGACTACGCTGTGCGATATCGTGCTGCCCAAGATCATGAGTGCGCTGACCAATGCGGCGATGGGCACCGGACTGACCCTGACGGTGAGCGTTGTACTGAAGATGGCGGCGCTCTACTTTGTGCTGCGCATCATTGACGGTGCGGCAAGCTATTATATGTCCAGCATTGGTCACATCATGGGTGTGCACATTGAAACAGATATGCGCCGGGATGCCTTTGACCATCTGCTGCAG
This sequence comes from uncultured Faecalibacterium sp., assembly GCA_964466825.1. GTDB lineage: Bacteria > Bacillota > Clostridia > Oscillospirales > Ruminococcaceae > Faecalibacterium. The sequence goes on from CAYXQN010000021.1 coordinate 19,094, forward strand.
CTGGATCATACCTACTACAACAACACCAAGGTCGGCACCATCATGGGCCGTATCACCAACGACCTGTTCGATGTGACCGAGTTTGCGCATCACTGCCCGGAAGAATTTTTTATTGCCGGCATCAAGATCGTGGTGTCCTTCGTCATCCTGTGCCAGGCGAGCATCCCGCTGACGCTGGCGGTATTTGCCTGTGTGCCGTTGATGGGCGTGGTGTCGGTCAAGCTGAACCATCGCCTGCGGGCAAGGTTCCGTCAGCAGAGGGTCCAGATCGGCGAGCTGAATGCGACCATCGAGGACAGCCTGCTGGGACAGGGCGTGGTAAAAGCATTTTCGGCCGAAGGACAGGAACGGGAAAAGTTTGCAAAGGGAAACAAGGACTTTGAGAACATCAAAACGCTGGGCTATTATGCAATGGCGGCGTTCAATACCTCTACACGGTTGTTTGACGGTTTGATGTATCTGGTGGTCATTCTGGCGGGCGGCCTGTCGCTGGTGTACGGCGCGATCAGCGCAGGCGATCTGGTGGCCTATATGCTCTATGTTACCACCCTTATTGCGACCATCCGCCGTATCGTGGAGTTTGCAGAGCAGTTCCAGCGCGGTATGACCGGCATCGAGCGCTTTGCGGAGATCATGGATACCCCGGTGGCCATCCACGATGAGCCGGATGCTGTGCCGCTGCAGCCCGGCCCCGGTGCCATCCGGTTTGAAAAGGTCAGCTTTGAATATCCGGATGATCATAACAAGGTGCTGAAGGAGGTCACGCTGGATATCCGTGCGGGCGAACGGCTGGCACTGGTGGGACCTTCTGGCGGCGGCAAGACCACCCTGTGCAACCTGATCCCCCGGTTTTACGATGTGACCGGCGGCCGGATCCTGATCGATGGGCAGGATACACACCATGTTACCCTGAAAAGCCTGCGGGAGCAGGTCGGCATCGTGCAGCAGGATGTGTATCTGTTCAGCGGCACGGTGGCAGAGAATATCGCCTATGGCAAGCCCGGTGCGACCCGGGAGGAGATCTGCCAGGCGGCACGGCTGGCGGGTGCTGAAAAATTTATCCTTGCCTTAAAGGATGGCTTTGACACCTATGTGGGCGAGCGAGGCGTCAAGCTGTCCGGCGGCCAGAAACAGCGCATCTCCATTGCCCGTGTCTTTTTGAAGAACCCGCCCATCCTGATCCTGGACGAGGCTACCAGTGCACTGGACAACGAAAGCGAGATCCTGGTGGGGCAAAGCCTGGAAAAGCTGGCCCATGGGCGTACTACGCTGACCATTGCACACCGGCTGACCACCATCAAAGACTACGACCGAATCCTGGTGCTGGGCGAGGAAGGCATTCTGGAATCCGGTACTCACAACGAGCTGCTGGAAAAACAGGGCGTGTATTACCGCCTGTGGAACCAGCTGCCCAGCGGCGAGACTTTATAACAAAAAATGAGCCGGAGCAGTTGACCTGAAAAAGGGTCAGCCGCTCCGGCTTTTATCATGTGCATTTGCAGGATTCTTTTTTTGCGCAGGTATTTGATAAAGGCAAGAATGCCCAGAATGACAAATGCACCAACCGCAATGTAAGCCAGTGCAGCAAGAGCGTATATAACGGATTCCCACATAAAGAAAAACTCCCTTGATTCAACGTTAGTAGGACACATAGCCCTCGAAGTGGCAATTCATGGTATGAGAATTTGTTCTTGTAAAGTTAACAGGGGGGATTTCACGGGTTGAGGGGTGTATAAAGGTGTTGCTTCAATATATAGAGACCATGTTGAAACTTTAACTGATTAAATTGTATCGGGTAGATAGGATAATGTCAATATGGATGGAAGTGGGGTAACAACCAAAGAATGAGACGGGCTTTTCCATGAAATGACGAAAGCGGGAAGGACTGTGTTTTGGCAAAAAACAAGAGCAGACGACAAGTGATGAAGTGACCCCAAAAAGCTGGACAAAACTTGATGGGAGCGGTCCCCAACGGTCTGGAACCTGCACTGTATGGGGCTCGGGGGCGCTGCAGATAAACAAATGCTTCTGCGCCCGGCGGACGCAAAAAAGGGACTGCTATCCAGCAGCCCCTTGAAAAATATTGGAACAAATTATGCGCCTACGATCAGGCGGACAGCACCGTAGATGCCGGCATCGTTGCCAAGGCTTGCAGCCTTGATGGGAATGTCACGGCAGGACTTGAAAGCAAACTGCTTATAGTGGCGCACCAGCGGATCAAACAGGATCTCGCCGGCACGGGCAACACCGCCGCCCAGCATAAACATTTCGGGGTCTGTGGTGGCTGCCAGGTTGGCCAGAGCCATGCCCAGCATAGCGGACATCTCGTCTACTTCACGCAGAGCCAGAGCGTCTCCGCTGCGGGCAGCGTCAAACACATCCTTTGCCACAAACTCTTTATCGCGCAGGGTGCAGGGAACATCCGGATTTTCGGCCAGAAGCTTCTTCATGCAGCGGACAACGCCGGTGGCGCTGGAGTACTGCTCAAGGCAGCCATGCTTGCCGCAGCCGCAGCTTGCAGTCTCGGTAGGATTGACCGTGATATGGCCGATCTCGCCGCCTGCGCCGTGGGTGCCGTCGATGACCTTGCCGTCAACGATGACGCCGCCGCCAACGCCGGTGCCCAATGTGACCATGATGGCGTTGCTGCAGCCTTTTGCGATACCCTGCCAGATCTCGCCCAGAGCAGCAACGTTTGCATCGTTGCCGACCTTAACGGTCATGCCGCCCAGCAGAGCACCCAGCTCGGCGGAAATGTTGCAGTTGCCAAAGCCGCCCAGATTTGCACAGATGATAGGCACGATGCTGGAGTCCAGAATGGGGCCGGGCACGCCAATGCCAACACCCTCCACCTGATCGGCAGAGAGATCTTTTTCAGCCATCTTGTTCTGAATGGCTGCGGCCAGATCCGGCAGGATGTGTTCACCGGCATTGGCGGTGTTGGTGGGAACTTCCCATTTTTCCAGCAGAGTGCCGGTGGTGGTGAACAGACCGACCTTGGCAGTGGTGCCGCCCAGATCGATACCAAATGCGTATTCCTTCATTTCATTTACCTCGCTCGTGCGGCAGTGCCGCAAAAATATCCCGTATCTATCAGTATAACATATCCAGTGTTAAAAAGCAGTGCTGCAACGGGAATTTATGCAATCGGACAAGAAAAAGACTATGAATTTGGTAAAACTGACAAGGCTCAGTGCCGGTAGGCGATGGCGCTGCGGATACGCTCGGCTTCGGCCTCGCCGGCCAGCTGGCGCACCAGCTCCAGTGCAAAGGGGATCGCACCGCCCAGGCCAAAGCTGGTGGTGATGCCGCCGTCCACTACGACCTCGGCGTCCAGAACTTCGGCACCGGCCAGCTGATCCTGGAAAGCTGCGTGGGCAGTGGCCTTTTTGCCTTCCAGAAGACCCAGCGAAGCCAGCACACTGGGGGCGGCGCAGATGGCAGCAACTTTTTTGCCTGCCTGGGCAAAGGCGGTGCAGGTATCGGTAACAGTTTTGTTGGCGGCGAGGTTCGGGGTGCCGGGGATGCCGCCGGGCAGGATCACCAGATCCACATCGGTGTAATCCAGATCCTCTGCGATGGCATCGGCAGTAAGATGGATGCCGTGGCTGCCGGTGAGCTGTTTGCGGCCGGATGCGCTGGCAATGATCACTTCTACCTTGGCGCGGCGGAGCAGATCGACCACCAGAAGAGCCTCACATTCCTCGGTGCCTTCGGCAAAAAACATAACGGCTTTGCTCATAGGAATAAACCTCCTGTATTGTAAAAAAGCCGTGCAGCCAAAACGGGCGGAGGCCCGGTGGCACACGGCGGTTTATAGGGTCAGTGTTCGTTGCACTTGTCTGCAGCCAAAAGAGCCCGCAGAACGCTGTCCTCTGCACCCAGAACACGATTGACACGGCTGATGATGGCGCTGGAAGCACCGGTCTTTTCCATGATCTCGGTGTAGATGCACTTGTCCATCAGCATTTCAGCAATGTTGAAGCGCTGCTCCATTGCACTCAGTTCGGAGTAGCTGCACACATCCTGCAAAAAGCGGTAGCACTGCTCCGGGGTCTCCAGCTGCAAAAACTTTTGATACAGACCAGACTCGCCGGTCGGATGATCTTTTGCCATGAGCGTTCTCCTTTTTTGAACGGGCGGCCTTGTTCAGGCGCACACTTTATTACACTATATCAGTGTAGTATAAACGGAGAAAAAATGCAAGAGCTTTGCGTATTTTGTGGCAGGACCTTAGCGCAGATTGTGCTCAAAGACCAGTTCATTGCGGGGGATGGTGCCTTCTTCCTGTTCGGCGGCACGCAGATTGCGGTAGCCCCGTGCTTTGAAAAACTGCTGCACCGGCAGGGCCTTGGCGTGCACGTTGCACCAGACACGGCCGCGGCCTTCGGCCCGGGCCAGACGCTCACAGGTGGAAACGATATCCCTGCCCAGAGCTTTGCCCCGGTATTCCGGCTTGAGATACAGGTGCATCAGGCGCAGGCCGGTGCCCTCCATCTTCCAGGCGTAATAGCCAATGATCTTATCGCCCATAAAAACGAGGAAGTAGTTTGCATCGTTGTCGATGTCATTTTCAATGGCATCCACACTCTGCTGTTCCTCGATCAAGGCGTCCAGCTGTTTGGCGGGATAGTAACGCTTATAGACCTCGTGCCAGATCTCGTCCGCAAGGTCTGCAGTAAGTTGAATGTATTTGGCTTTCGCAACAAGCTTGTAATCCGGTTTCATAATGCTCCTTGTTCTGTTTTGGCCCTGTCGGGATAGGGATGAGTGGCCGTACATCCGGCATCGGCGCTGCCGCAGCCGGAGGCGTGGCGGTTCTGTAAGTTTATTGTACCACATCCGGCACCGGAGTGTAAAGAAAAACTGATGGGGATGCAAAAGTGGAGAACTCTCAAAAAATGCGACAAAATGCACAAGAATACGAGAAAAGATTATGAAAAAGCATCCTTGTTGAT
>CAYXQN010000022.1:0-23199 GCA_964466825.1 uncultured Faecalibacterium sp.
CCCAAAGCAGGCGCGCTACCAACTGCGCTACACCCGGACATGAATAGGTAATTAAAATACTTTTATAGTATATATCTTTTTTTTGATTTCGTCAACTGAAAATTATAAGTTCTTAAATGCCGGCTCGTATAACGTTATGGTAACTAAATAGAATCATAAATCAAATCGGTGGGGCCATCGGTACCATCACTTCCGACAGAGAAAATGCAACAATTACTGAGCCCGGAAATCGACGGAGCAGCTGACAAAGCCAATTCCTGATTTCTGCCGCCCAATCCGTTGCCAGTCAGGTGAACAATGGTCTCACCACCTGCAATGTAAGCCAGTTTTCTACCGTGCCCGGCATGGGAACGAACGATGGAACCCAGAAAACTTCCTGCTTGCCGTGCCTCGCAGCAGAGTTGGTCAGTAAGGATGATAGGCTCGTAACCAAGTGCATGACAGGAATGAGCAGCGGCGGCACAAAGTTCCCGTACGCTGCCAGTGATTTGAGTCGATACATTGCTAAGAGACTTTGGCGTTTCCTGATTCAGCAGTTCCAGCACTTGATCGGAAAGATCAAGGTGGTATTTTTCAGCAATGGCAAGAGCTTGTTCACAGGTCGAAGTATCTGGAGCTGCCGGCCCGCTGGCGATCATGTCCAGAGGGTCGCCCAGAATATCGCTGAGGACGATGCTGAACACCTTTGCCGGAGCGCAGGCCTGAGCGAAGCGTCCGCCATTTACACCAGAAAGACGTTTGCGGATGGTGTTCATCTCCACGATATCTGCACCACAGGAAAGCAGCTGCATCCATCGACAGGCGGACAGGATTCAGCTTAAACTGAGCTTCCAGACTGCCTTTTAAGCCTCCGGAGATATATTTGTTGTAGACATCAATGATGAGTTCCGACATGAAGTTGGCGGCTGTGCACACGCCGCCTACAGCACCATGACACAGGCTGGCATAAAGCAGGGTGTCCTTTCCGCCAAATACCTTGAAATCGGTATCACGGGTACGACGGATGAATTCAGATGTCTGAGTAATGTCGCCACTGGTATCCTTCATGCCTACAATATTGGGAACATTATGAGCAAGGTCGTCTACAAGTTGAGCACTGTGGTCAGACTGACCCTTGCCGTGATTGTGCAGCCACTGCAGAATTTCCTGTACCTCAGCAGTCATGGGGACAGGTGCGCCGACATCGCCGCCGCACTCTTCCAGAATGCTCACGCCCTGACGATAGCGTCCAGCACCAAACTTGATTGCGGTATCCGGTACGATCTTTTCCATCTCTTGCAGCTCCTTTTATGTTGTTGCTGTCATTATAGAAAAGATCCCGCCGGATTTCTACAAGTGGACTGTTTTTCAGTCCGTTCGAGCTATTTTCGAGAGCAAAACAGACAAATTTGTCTGTTTATTCAAGCCGGCAGCGAATCACCATCAAGTGGTACTGCATCGCATCAAAAGCTCCGATGCGCGTTTGTGTGCAATGGCATCGGCTGTTCGTTCCGGGAGTGATTTCTGATTGATAGGAGTTGACATTGCTTCACCTGCTTTTATGCTTTCTGACATAAATCGTAGCGATCGGTTGATTTATTTCAAATTATGATAAGATAATTCTTGCCATAAACGCAAAAGCACTGAGAAAGATTCCCAGTGCTTTTGCGCTGCCGCCGAACGGCATTTCTTCATTTTCTTCTTAGATTGCAGGGTTAGCCCAGATCCTCGCCGTTCGTAGCAATAACCTTTTTGTACCATGCAAAGCTGTCTTTAGGGATGCGGTCATAGCTTCCATTGCCTTCATTATCTGCATCTACATAAATGAAGCCATAACGTTTTTCAACGTTGCCGGTAGAAAGTGCGATCAGATCAAGTGCACTCCACGGCATATATCCCATGACAGGCACCTTATCTTCCGAAATCGTTGCCTCGAGTGCTTTGATATGCTCCCGCAGATACGAAATGCGGTACGCATCGTGAACCTTGCCGTCATCCACGGTATCCTTGGCACCCAAACCGTTTTCCACGATCATCAGAGGCAGCTGCCAGCGGTCATACAAGTCGTTCAGCAGGTAACGCAGCCCCACTGGGTCGATTTGCCAGCCAAACTCGCTGGTTTCCAGATACGGATTTTTCAGTCCTTCCAGAAGATTCCCGCTGATTTTTTCCGCACTGCGGTCATGACCGGTGCAGTAGGTCATATAGTAGCTCAGTGCGCAGAAATCCACTTTGCCCTGTGCCAGAATATCCTCATCTTCCGGCTGCATCGCAATGCTGATGCCCTGCTCCCGGAACCAGCGCCAAATATAATTCGGATACCGGCCTCGGATCATCACATCTCCACAGAACAGATACTTGACCTGATTGGTCTGCTGTGCCAGCAGCATATCGTCCGGGTGACAGGTCAGCGGATAGTTCAACATGGAAGCCAGCATACAGCCAAACCGGAATTCCGGATTGATGCTACGCCCCAGCGTGACAGCCTGTGCACTGGCTATAAACTGATGATGCAGTGCCTGATAGCGCAACTGTTCGGTATTGACCGGATCCCAGAAATTGCAGTTGACACCAGCAGCAGTCATCACACCGAACTTGACCTGTGCACAGTTGATTTCATTGAAGGTGAGCCAATATTTCACCTTTCCCTTGTACCGCTGGAAAATAGTCTCGCAGTAGCGCAAATAGTGTCCGATCATCTCCCGATTCGTCCAGCCTCCCTGTTTGGAGAGCGCATAGGGCGGCTCATAGTGGCTGATAGTGACCACTGGCTCAATACCGTACTTGTGTAGCTCATCAAAGACCTGGTCGTAGAACGCAAGTCCTGCTTCATTAGGAGTATGTTCGGCACCATTGGGAAAAATGCGTGTCCACGCAATGGACATCCGGTAAGCCTTCAGACCCATTTGCGCAAAGAGTGCAATATCTTCTTTATAGTGGTGGTAGAAATCTGTTGCTTTGTGGGATGTATAGATTCGGTCCGGCTGAATGCCGTCCGTCATCTCACGACCATGAGGACCGAGTGCCTGCACATCAATGACACTGATTCCCTTTCCGTCCTCATTCCAGCCACCCTCTACCTGATTGGCTGCTGTAGAAGCACCCCAGAGAAACTCTTCCGGAAACATCGTTTTCCTCCTGCATTTTTACTGTTTCGTAGCAGGCAGGTCCTCAAAGCCGATCACATAGGTGACAAGGAAGGTGATGGCAAAGCAGACCGGCACACAGGACAGACCCAGCAGATAATTAACGCCCTGAGGGACCAGGATAGCGATGGTCAGCAGGCTGGGGGTAACAAAGGCGGGGGCTTGCAAACCGATAAAGCCGCAGTACAGGCCGCCCAGTGTCGCACCAATCAGCATAGAGATGAAGGGACGCTTCATGCGCAGGTTGACACCATACAATGCAGGCTCTGTGATGCCCAACAGAGCAGACAGAGTAGCGGTAAAGCCAGTAGAACGCAGGGACTTGTTCTTGGTTTTGACGGCAACGGCACAGGCGGCACCTGCTTCTGCCATGTTGGCTGCCAGACCACAGACCAGGAAGATCGGGTCATAGCCCTGCGTAGCAAACATCTGAATGATCAGAGGGATGGTTGCATTGTGCGTACCAGTCAGAACCATCAGCGGGAACAGGAATGCATTGATCGCCACTGCGATAGGTCCCCAGTTCTGCATTGCGGCACAGGCTGCAAACAGTACATTGCTGATGGACATGGAAACAGGCCCAACGACCAGCAGAATGACCGGAGCAACGATCAGCAGGTCGATCATGGGGCGCAGAAAAACCTTGACGATGCTGGGACTTACTTTATCTGCAAACTTATCCACATACTTCAGCAGCCAGACACCAAAGATCAGCGGCAGAGCCTGTGCGCTGTAATTCATAATCGGCATATTGAAGCACAGGAACGGCACGGTGGTGCCGACATCCCCCAGCCCCAGCAGAGTCGGGTGCAGGATAATACAGGCCAGCGCCACAGAAGTGAACATATCCACATTCATCTTGCGGGCCGCATTGATCGCCACCACGATGGGCAGGAAATAGAAGATACCATCGCCGATCGTGTTCAGAATCGTATAAGTAGTCGAGCCATTTTCCAGAAGGTGTGCGTAACTCAGCAGCACCACCAGGACCTTGATCATGCCAGAACCGGCGATGATGGGGATAGCCGGGGTAAAGCAGCTGACCACCGTGTCCAGAATAGCTTTACCGGCGCTCTTCAGGGTCAGTTTTTCCTTCGGCTTTTCATCCGCGGGAGCCACACCAGCATCTCCTACCAGCGCGGTGACCTCCCGATAAGCCTCATCGACCTTGGGGCCGATCACGACCTGATGCTGACCGCTGGAAAGGATCAGATCCAACACGCCATCCAGATTTTTAATGCCATCCACATCCACCTTGTCTGCATCCTTGACAACAAAACGCAGACGGGTCACGCAGTGGGTGATTCCAGAAATATTTTCCTTACCGCCGACTTTTTCCACCAGCTCGGCAGCGAGTTTCTTCATGTCCATTGAGAAACCTCCTCGATCTTTCTTTGAATGCCAGGGACGCGCGCTTGTCCTCTTACGCCTCCTAGTATAAAGGATTTTTCAATGGGATTCCTTTTGATTTTTTGCAAAATTTCAAGAAATTTTTAATCATTCGTCTCTCGTTCAAAGAATCTGGGACGCACTTTGTCAAAAAAGTCAATTATTTTAAGAATCTTTATCCTTCCTGGTGATTAATACTGGTAAATGACATGCAGATGCAGGATCGCGTTGGCTGGGATCGTCAGGTGGATGGACAGTTCCCCATTCACCACCTGCATTTCCTGCAAATGGAGCTGCGGCACGGAAACCTGCCGCAGATATTCCAGATCATGAGAATGTACATAAATACCTTCCGATGCGCCCATCTGGCGCAGCAGATCCTGCACGCTGCCATTTTCCGGGCTGATCATCCGCTGCTTAAGGATATACCGTCCATTCCGAACACCCGTCAGCTGATATTCCAGTGTCAACGGTTCTGCTTCCTCAAAGTACTGGCTCGGTGCACCCAATACCGAGTTCTGCTCGTCCAGATAATACCGGTAATTCAGCCGTTTACAGTTGTGGCAGACGATTTGATAATTTCCTTCCCTGCCTGCAAAAAGAATCGCATGGTCATCATGTGCCAGATGATATTCACCCACCTTGCACAGAAAGCTATAGGCATAATAGGACGGTTTGGGGATTCCGTGCTGTGTCAGAAGGCCGTTCCCGCCAAAGAGCACATTTTTCTTCATCTTTTCCGGGTAGGCAGCATCCAGTGGGATGTTATGCGCCATACTGCGCACTCGTCCGAAGCAGTCGATCATATTTTTCAGCAGGTTTGCTCCCTTATAGCAGGAATCGTTCATCCAGCTGGTGTTTAGCATATTATCATTCCAGCTGGTGATGTAAACATCCTTTACCATTTCACGGAAACAGGGCTGATTCTGCTGCAGCGTCAGAAGCTGGTTTTTTAGGTAGCTGCTGTCGGTTGCGCGGGACAGTACCGGTCCTTGCCCGGTTTCGTAGTAGAGATATGGCTCCGCTTCAAACGTCTGCGCCGGCTGTACCTCGCCCCGGCGAACCAACTCTCTGCAAAAGCTTTCCACCGCTTCTGGTGCGCCCAATGCAAGTCCTGCACAGAGGAGTGGTTCCCGGCAGCCGTATTTGTTCAGGATCGCCTGCAAGCGCTGTCGGCAGACCCAGTAGGAGTTGGCCTTTTCCGGGGTGAAGATCGTGTTATAGGTCAGTTCCAGCCGCCATTTCCGGATGTTCTGAATACTGTACCGGTTTGCAAAATGGGAAAACAACCGATCCAGATATGCGTACATCTGCTCTGGAACCGTCAGCTGTCGGAACTCCACATAAAACCAAATCATCAGTCCTTGATCCACCAGCTCATCCAGATGATGCTCTTCCTGATAGAAAGAGTAGTCTTCTCCTGCCACAAAGTTTCTGCAATCTGCACGGATGCGGACAAATCGGAACCCGATCTCACGCTGGAGAATGCGGAGCTGGCTCGCAATGAGACTATTATCCAGCAGATGTGTATCTCCAAGCGGAAGGACTTCCTTCCAGAACGGGTCATATAGTTCCCGTTTGGTAACATCCACGATTCGGATATCCTTTTTCTGCGCAGCACTTTCCGTGGATTCTTCCTGCAAAATGTTGCCCACAAGTTCCTGAATCTCCGGAATCTGGCCCAGATCATTCTTTTTCCGGTTTTCTTCACGCCATTCCTGCGGAGTTTTTCCGGTGTCTTCTTGAAAATACCGGTAGAAGGATTCGAGATTGGCGAAGCCGTTACTCAGTGCCAGCCGTAGCAATGGCGCATCACTTTCCAGCATATCCTGCTTGGCGTGACGCAGACGGACAGCAATCAGGCTGTGATAAAAGGTCTGTCCGGTCTCTTTGCGGAACTGGCGAGAAAAATACTGTGGTACCATGTGGAACGCTTCACTGATTTGTTGAAGGCTCAGTTCTTCATTATAATGTTCTTCAAGATATCGAACGAATTGCTCTGCACGGGTTCCTGTACCGCCCGGCATTTCAACTGCAAAATGCTGCATCAGCAAAAGAACAAGTTCATAGTACAGCCGCCCCAGCTCAGCTTCCTGATAAACACCGCCCTCCGCCAAAATCTGCAGCATCTGCCCCAGTAAACGACGCAGCGGTATATAATTGTCGCTGATAACATGAGCGGAACTGCACTGGATGCGGTAATTTTTTCCACCAAAGCAATCCCGCATCTGTGCATCGTCCAGCAAAAATGCCACCAGCAGACCATTTTCCGCCTGAACGGTACACTTCTCATACGGATTCAGCGAAAACAGATCGTCTTTTTTCATCTCAAACATTTCACTGTCTGAGTGTACCTGAACAGGCTCGTTCAAATTCCACAGAAGCATAAAATCAGTCGGCTGTTCTTCCTGCGCGATTTTTCCACGGTATACCATCAGATGAAATGGTCGGTGTGCCATAAATAAAGTCCTCCCGCATGACGATTCTTTCAGTGTTTCAACCGGTAGTGGCCTTTCCCGGTTCTTTCCAGCTTACCATTTTCACATAATGTTTTCAGCACACGCTGCAACTGGCGGCGGCTACAATGCATGGCGATCACGGTCTCGTTGACGGAATGAATGGTATGATCCGGCTGCATTTTGTCCAAATAAATCAGAAGTTTTTCTTCTAATGTCTGCGTTGTAACATCCATGGTGGACAGCGTCAGTTTCTGCGACATCTGACGCAGGGCAAACCGCAGGAATACCGGGTCATCTTCCAGTGTTTCCCGGTTCTCGGCAAAGGGAATCGCAAGGCAGAGCACCCGTTCTGTCGCTCCGGTGTAAAATGCGCTGCCGTCCGCTCCGCAGAACTCCACATCTCCCAGAAGCGTACCCGCACCGTTTCTCGAAACATAACGAATGCCGCCGTCCTCAGCGAGGTCGTAGATGGAGATCCTGCCATCTGCCACAATCAGGAACTGCTCCAGTGGCCGGAGCGGATGGTTCAGCAGTTCTCCTTTTTCAAACTGCAATAACCGGAGTACTGGCGGACGCAAACGAAAACAATGCTGCACCGTCTGATAAATCTGTTCGATTCGTTTTGTGTCCTTGATTTCCATCATAAAACTGCCCTCTTTTTTTCTCTATTGTGCCATACGACACAAGCAATTGCAAGATAAATCATTATAATAGAATGCCGGAGGTAAAAACAAATGGAATCTTTTTTCGATACAAAGCATCTGTACCGCAGCTATTTCAAAATGGCACTCCCCGTTGTACTGGGACTAGCGGTCACACTGATCTACAATCTGGCCGACACGTTCTTTATTGCGCAGACTAACGACACCAATCTGATTGCCGGTGTTTCGCTCTGTGCGCCGGTCTTCACCACTCTGATGGCCTTCGGCAACATCTACGGACAAGGCGGCAGTTCGTTGATTTCCCGGATGCTGGGGCAGAACGATCTGGACGGTACTGCCCGCATCAGCGCCTTCAGTTTTTACATTGCCATTGCCACTGGTGCGGTTCTGGCGGTCATCATGACCCTGTTCCGCTCCCCATTGCTGACCCTTCTGGGTGCCAGCGCCGAAACCATGGGCTATGCGCAAAGCTACTACACCGTGCTCACCCTCTGTGCGCCCATCATTGTGCTGAGCTTCATCCACTCCAATCTGGTGCGTTGTGAAGGTCTTGCCAACGAATCTATGGTCGGTACGATCCTGGGTGCAGTGGTCAATATCATTCTCGACCCCATCCTGATTTCCGGTCTTGACATGGGCGCTTTGGGTGCCGCTGTTGCCACCGTCATTGGCTACCTGTGCAGCGTGGTGTATTTCCTTTGGATACTGCACAAAAAAAGCCACTGTCTTTCCGTCAAACTTTCCCAGTGCCGTGTCAGCACTGACGAACTGCGTCAGATTCTGGGTGTCGGCATCACGGCAGCCCTGAGCAACCTAATGCAGAGCCTGACAGTCATTGTCATCAACCAGTTCCTGCTGGCTTATGGCAACGATAAAATTGCCGCCATGGGCATTGTACTGAAAGTCAACATGATCGCCCAGCTGATCCTCACCGGCTTCGCCTTTGGCGGCGTGCCGATGTACGGCTATCTGTACGGCGCAAAACAGCAGGACACCCTGAAAAAGTTACTGCGTTTCTGTTTGCTGTTCCTGTGTGTGCTTTCGCTGGTGCTGACGGCATTCCTGTGCCTTGCCGCCACGCCGCTGATGAGTCTCTTTGTACAGGACAGCGCACTGGTCGCCACCGGTGCCGAAATGCTGCGCTGGCAGGCAGCTACGACGGTGTTTGCGGGCATCGTTCTGCTGTTGACCGTGCTGTTTCAGGCTACCGGCAAGATCGTTCCGGCGTTTTTGCTGTCCATCAGCCGGCAGGGAGTCGTATTTCTTGCGGTGCTGGTGGTTTGTGTCCAGTTGTTTGCTTATGATGGCGTCATTATGGCGCAGGCTGTAGCGGATGTACTGAGTGCTATTCTTGCGCTGGGACTGCTTATTGGATATAACCCTCTGAAACAGTAAATCCGGTTTTGCTGCGTGACAGGCAGAACCGGCTCTTGCATCGTACTTCATCGTCTTGTGTCCTTTCTGTCTTACGGCACTCTTACCGTTGTGACTTTCGTGATACGGTCTTTCTGATAGGGGTTCGGACACACAGCCGTCAGGGAAGAGCCATTGTTCTCGTTTCCGAAGAAAACAAAAAATCCGAACCTTCTCCTATCGAGAAAAGGTTCGGATTTTCTTTGCTTGCGAACGGCTGCATCCCGGCTAGACAGTACCCCAGCTCTGGCAACCGCGGGCTAAACAAAGCCGCACTGCGGCTTTGTTTACGGTGCTTCGCACGCCGCCCTGTTCAAGTCCTCTTATCCGCACAAAACAAAAAACTCAGCACTTTCGTGCTGAGTTTTTGGTGCAGGAATGCAATCCAAGTCCGAACCATTTTCTTTTGATGCGACTTCTGTCACATCGTCAAGCGAGATGGTCTGTGTGCCTTCGTTATAGTTAAAGGTGATTAAAACCTTATCATCATACAAGTAGATCGAATTGATGAACGTATCCACCAACGCCTGCCGCTGCGTTTTCTGATCCATATCCAGCTTTCGAAAATGAAGCAGCCAGAATCGGACAAATTCCTCCGTCAATTTCGGCTTTGCCAGCCTTTCTTCCGCAATGCGGGCTTCCAGCTCACGCTTGGTTTCTTCGAGTTGCTCCAACCGTTCCTTGGTGGAACTGGTCAGGATGCCTACCTGGATCGCATTGAGCAGATTCTGGATCCCGGCCTCCACCTCTTTGAGCTGCTTTTCATAGAGAGGAAGTGTCGTATTTTCCTGATTCTGAAGCTCCATAACTTTGGCGATAATCGATTCGATGACGGCATCATCCTGAATGAGATGCATCGTTTGATTGACCACCAGATCCTCCAGCCATTGTTTGCGAACAGTCTTCTTGTGGCAGGACTTTTTCTTTTTGGTTGCCGCACATTTATAATAGCGATGAACCTCGCCCGTCCGGCTCGTGCCGCTTTCTCCGAACATGAGCGCTCCACAGTGTCCGCAAAAAAGTTTGGTTGTCAACAGATAGTCGTCCTCCGCCTTTCTCCTGGCAGGGGCTTTCTTGTTTTTCAACATCTTCTCCTGCACATCGTCGAAAAGTTGTGCGGTGACAATAGGCGGGATAGCATCCGCGATCACAACATCACGGTATTTCAGCTCCCCAATATAGCGGCGGTTGCTCAGCATGTGCTGGATAGTATTGAATGTCATCAAACCGCCACGCTTGTTCTTGATGCCCTTTTCATTTAGCCAGTCCCGTATCTCCCGCATGGTCTGACCATCGTTATACCGTTGAAATGTCTCCGCTACAAACGGCGCAGTCAGTGGGTCGATCTCAAAGCGGCGGTCAGCGTTAATGGTGTATCCAAAGGGGATAGCACCACCGGTGAACTTACCCTTGAGGGCATTCTCAGTCATACCTCGAATCACTTTCTCCGAAAGGTCGGCGGAGTAGTATTCCGCATAGCCCTCCAGCACCGATTCCAGAATGATGCCCTCCGGTCCCTCGGAGATGATCTCGGTGGCTGATACAAGTTTGACACCATTCTTCTTCAGCTGGGTCTTGTACCGTGCGCTGTCATAGCGGTTCCGGGCAAAGCGGTCAAGTTTCCAGACCAGAACGATATCAAACAGCTTCTTGTCGCTGTCCTTGATCATCTGCTGGAACTGCGGACGGTTATCCGTTTTGGCAGAGATGGCACGGTCGATATAGTGCTTGACGATGGTAATGCCGTTTTTCTCGGCATAGGCCGTACATTCGCGGATCTGACCCTCAATGGATTCTTCGCGCTGGTTGTCGCTGGAATAGCGGGCGTAAATTACGGCGGTCATGGCAGACACCTCTCTTTACACATCATTGAACGGTGAATCGTTCTTTCAAGTTGATATTTCGTATAACGTATATACCATAACCTGCGGAAGATTGCAAGTTTTTCTAAGCTCTGAACGTACGTTTTTGCACAATCGTTTTATTTTGTGCATGTTTTGTTTTATATCGTTCATGTGATTTCTGAGTTTCAACCATATAATACAACTATTGATGTGTTTTGTCCGCAATCGAGTTGAAGTCAACAATTACAAAATTACTTTGAGGGCTCACTATGTTTGAAAAGAACCCGTCCGAACAAGAACTTCTGCGGGAAGTTGGTATTCATCGAGTCACTTATCAGGGCACATGGCTCTACGAGTCCTCTGGTGATCCACCAAAGGGCACGGTGACGCTTGCGATCTATTATGAAGTCTACGGCGATGGACTTCGTTCGATCCTCAACCACTGGAGGGATATTTCTTGTGACCGACCGGCAATTGAGCTGCTGCTTTCGTCCATGAAATTAAAAGAGGAACTACACTTGCCCTATGTACGACATGGCCGGTATTGTTTCCTCAATGCTTTGAATCCAAATGCGTTTTCAACGAAGCAAGACCTTGCGAATGCTTTGGCGGCCTCATCCGTAAAGTGGACACTGGCACTTTGGGATGAAGACAAACAAGCCGTCTATCTTATCAAGTATCGGCATTAACATTACACAGGTGGTTTTTTGACCGGAGAGTCTTTTTAATCTTCCCACAAAGTAAACAGTTGCACGACTACTATTTACACAGATACGGTTGATTTTATTGCAGAATATAGTTATAATAAAATCAGAATATTGCTATCATGTCAAAGGACTGGGAGGTGCCACTATGAACATCCGTCCATCTGCCGCCATCCGACAGAATTATAATGAGATCGCCGATTTGTGCCGGAAAACTTCCGAACCCATTTTTCTCACAAAGAACGGGGAGGGGGATCTTGTCGTTATGGACATTGAGACCTACAACCGCCGGGAAAAAATGCTGAAGCTCCGTGAGGAGCTGCTTGCAGTGGAGGAAGATCGACTGCATGGAAACGAAGGCTACTCGGTCGATGATGTTGCCTCTATGATGCGCAACGCAATAAAGGAGGCTGCAAAACATGGAGCCGCAGAATAAGTACCGGGTGATCGTATCGACAAGGGCTGCGCAGATGCTGGTTTCCCATGCTGCATTCTTGGCGCAAGTCAGTCCTGCTGCGGCAGAACGGTTGACTTCCGAGTTTGAAAAGGCGGCAAGATCTCTGGAGCAGATGCCCCGGCGCTGCCCGTGGCTCACGGGAGAGTATATTCCCAGAAACGCTTATCGTTTTATCTTATTTGAAAAACGCTATATGCTTATCTTTCAGATCGTAGATCACACCGTCTATGCAGATTATGTGGTGGATTGCAGACAAGACTACGGCTGGCTTATCCGTTGATCCGAATAGAGAAAACCGGCAGCTCTCTGTATAGAAGATCTGCCGGTTTTTTGTTACAGGAAGTCGGGAACTGTAGTCACAGCGCCTCCCACTCGATTTTTCGATCCCGGTAAAAATACTCATGGTCATGCTCACTGATCGGGCGAAGGACACGGCAAGGGTTCCCCACAGCTACAACATTCGCAGGGATATCTTTTGTCACGACACTGCCTGCACCGATCACAGTATTGTCACCGATCGTGACCCCCGGCACAATGATCACGCCTGCACCCAACCAACAGTTGCGTCCGATATGGATCGGGAGGTTATACTGATATGCTTTTTCCCGAAGCTCTGGAAGGATCGGGTGATTTGCCGTGGCAAGAACGCAGTTTGGTCCGATCATGGTTTTGTCGCCAACATAAATGTGGGTGTCGTCCACACAGGTCAGACCGAAGTTTGCATACACGCTGTTTCCAAAATGGACAAAGCGTCCACCCCAGTTGGAGTGGAACGGAGGCTCGATCCAGCAGCCCTCCCCGCATTCCGCCAGCATCTCATGCAAGAGTGCCGCACGCTTTTCATGCTCGCCAGGGCGGGTATGATTGTAGTCATACAGCCGTTCCATACACTGCTCCTGTTCATCCATGATGGAAGCATCCGTTGGGTCGTAGATCTTCTGACTGTGAAGCGTACTTTCAATAGACATAATTATCCCCCTTTTCTTCTACGAGCATCTCCAGCCGTTTGCGGTACTGGGCCGGGCTGACCCCGTATTCTCTGCGGAACACACGGCTGAAATAGAGTGGGTTCTCGTAGCCAACGATCTCTGCGATCTCGCTGATATTGTAATCGGTATTCTCCAACAGGCTCTGCGCATTGACCATCCGAAGCGAAAGGATGTACTGCGCAGGGCTTGTTTTCATATACTGCTTGAAGTTCCGGATGAACCAGTTCGTGCTGATATGAAGCGAATCTGCATACTGTTCCACGCTGATCTTCGTGTTGTAATGCTCATTGAAGTACGAAACGGCTGCTTCGATTTCCTCCGGCATGCTGATTGCACTGCTTTCGCCCTCGTTCTGCTGGCGGCTGACCAGAAAGAGGATGTTGTTGAACAGGGACGCAATATAGTCCTCATAACCATACGGGCACTGTTGCAATTCCCGGATGATCTTATGGAAAAGCATTTTATATTCCGGGTTCGTACCGCAGTAGAAAACGTGCTGATCCAGCGGGATGCCGTGATACTGCAGAATACTCTTGACATCATATCCTGTAAAATGGATCCAGAATACCTCCGGGTAGTCCTCCAGATAATAAACATACCGTTGGATCTCTCTGGGCTGGTACAGGACCATGTGCCCGGATGTCACAATCTGCTCCACACCATCGAACCAGAAATGCGCTTTGCCTGCCGCTACATATAAGATCTGGTAGTCTCTGCGCCCTTTTTGCCAAAAGGTCGGCAGTTTTGCACGTTTTTTCAGGCGGTAGGTCCCACAACTGCCCACGATAAGGGGTCTTGTGTAGTCCTTGAAGTCCAAGCGAGAGTTGTTCAGATAGCCAGAATTGAAATACATCGCTGCTCTCCTCCTATTCAACAAGATTTTACGACCCTCTTGCGCATTTTCCAAGGTTTTTTTACAGTTTCTTTGATTTTGTGTATATTTTGTTCCATCTTGTTCATGTTTTTTTCCTTGCATAAATTCTATAATATTTCCAGACGAATCACAAGATATTTCAGTCACTTGTGCCGAAAGGAAGAGCTGTCCGGCGAGAGACCCACAGCGGTCGATCCCTGTCAAAACAGACTGTGGCACGCATGCGGCGGTCGATCTGATCCTTGACAGTCCATATTTTTGGAGACCGGCAACCGGGGCAGCTTTGCCTTAAAATTGGAAAGGGAGAAATCAACATGACAGAAAAACGTTATTTGAAGTGGTACAACAAGGTCGGCTACGGTTCAGGCGACATTGCGGGCAATGTGGTCTATGCCTTCCTGTCGTCCTTCGTAATGATCTATCTGACCAACACTGTCGGGCTAAACCCCGGCATCGTTGGTACATTGATCGCAGCTTCCAAGCTTTTGGACGGTGTGACCGACATCTTCTTCGGGTCGCTTATCGACAAGACCCATTCCAAAATGGGCAAGGCTCGCCCGTGGATGCTCTATGGCTACATCGGCTGTGCCGTTACGCTGGTCGCCATTTTTGCAGTGCCGGAAAGCCTTGGGCAAACTGCACAGTATGTCTGGTTCTTCCTCGCGTACACGCTGCTGAACGCCATCTTCTACACCGCCAACAACATCGCTTACTCTGCACTGACGGCTCTTGTGACAAAAAACAGTGCTGAGCAGGTGGAGATGGGGTCCTATCGCTTTATGTTTGCCTTTGCGACCAGCCTGCTGATCCAGTCCATTACGCTGGGCGGTGTCACCGCTCTGGGTGGCGGCGCGCACGGCTGGCGCACCATCGCCATCATCTATGCAATCATCGGTCTGGCAGTCAACACGCTGTCCGTGTTCTCGGTCAAAGAACTGCCGGAAAGCGAGCTGGTGGACACTACCGATACCCAAGAGATCCAGCAGGACGAAAAATACACTATGCTGGATGCCGCAAAGCTCCTTACTGCAAACAAGTACTATATGATGATCTGCGGCACCTATATTTTACAGCAGATCTACGGCGCTATGATCAGCATGGGCACCTACTATGCTACCTATATCCTTGGCAACGAAAACCTTTTTGGCGTGTTCTCGTGGGCGGTCAACATCCCGCTCATCATCGCACTGGTTTTTACCCCGACACTGGTCGCAAAGTGGAACGGCATGTACAAGCTCAATGTGATGGGCTATACCCTTGCCACCGTTGCCCGTGCATTGGTTGCCGTGGCAGGCTACCTTGGCAGCGGCAATGTTACGCTGATGCTGGTCTTTACCGCAATTGCAGCTCTGGGTCAGGGTCCTTGGCAGGGCGACATGAACGCCGTGATCGCTGCCTGCTCGGAGTATACCTGGCTGACCAAGCACAAGCGTGTGGACGGCACCATGTATTCCTGCACTTCACTGGGTGTCAAGCTGGGCGGCGGTCTTGGCACTGCCATCACGGGCTGGCTGCTTGCTGCAAGCAAGTTTGACAGCACACTGACTGTCCAGCCGGAATCCTGCATCAGTATGCTCAAGATCATGTACCTGGTGCTGCCTTTTGTGCTGGATATGATCATCACCTTCATCCTTTCCCGCATGAAGGTCGAGCAGGCAAACGAGCAGCTCCGGGCGGCGGCTTAAACAAGTCATTCTCCATCTCACCTTACTTTTCTCCTTTTTTGCGAGCACAAGCCCTGCACGCCCTTCATCGTGCGGGGCTTGTGCTGCCTTGGAGTCATTGTGTTTGGAAAGGAGCCGCCAATGGAACCCTACCGTGAGCCGCAAAAGACCCGGATCAGCTACCGCTATTACGAGTTGCCGGAAGGTGAGCAGGTACAGACTTTGGACGGTGACGACTGGATCTGCGTCTATGGCACCTATGCAGAGGATCTTCATTTTCATAATCTGATGGAAGTCGGGCACTGCCGCTGGGGGCAGGGCTTTATGGTGATGGACAATGAACGCATCGACTACACCGATGGTGCGATCACGGTCATCCCTGCAAATTATCTGCACACGACCCTGAGTCGGGATCGCAGCCTGAACTGCTGGGACTTTCTTTTCTTCGATCCGGAAGCCGTTCTGAAGCGAGCATATCCGAGCAACCCCCTGTTTGCAGAATCTGTTCTGCGCAGGCTCTCTGCACAGGGAAAGTGCTTTCCCAAAGAGTCTGGCACTGTGCTGGAAACGCTGATCCGTATGATCTTTGAGGAAGCCAAACAAGATCTGCCTTACCGTAAAACGGTGATCCAGAACCTGATCGCGACCCTGCTGCTGACCGCCGCCAGAATGTGTGAAGAGCTGCAAAGATCCATGCAGCCCAAAAGCTCCCGATTGCAGCATATCATGCCTGCCATCGAATACATCCGGCTGCATTATATGGAACCTGTTTTTTCAGAAGAGTTGGCGGCTGCCTGTTCGTTGAGCGAAGCACAGCTCCGGCGCAAATTCAGGGAATATCTCAATCTGTCACCCGGCGAATATCTTTCTCTGGTACGCATCCAGAAGGCATGTGAGCTGCTCAATATGACCAACTACTCCATGACAGAGGTTGCCCTTCAGGTAGGCTATCGGGACGTTAGCTCCTTCAACCGCACGTTCAAACTGTTGATGAACACATCGCCCTACCAGTATAAAAAGAACAATGCTGACTACCGTGGGCGTGTTGTAAACAAGAACATCCCCGCAAAAAAGGGACAAAAAGTACCAGACGATCCCTGAGAGAGAATTTTCTTGTACAAAAATGCATTCGTTTTCTTGTGCAAGGTAACGAAGCTGCGCATCCGGCACTCTGCCGATCTGCGGATGTTGAGCGAATCTGCACGTTTTCTGCTTGCCGTTACCCGCAATTTTTCCCAAGACCTGTTACAATAAATACAACGAATAACCGAACAAAAAGAAGTCTTGTGCAACCTGACGAGCGCCCGGTTTTTCTTTTTTCGGTTCGGCGCTGTACACATTTTCAAAGCTTGGAGGAGAAAACAGTATGAATAAGATCTCTCGTCGTGCATTCTTGTCCACCTTGGCAGCCTGCGGTGCTGCCGTTGCACTGACCGCCTGCGGCGGTTCCGATTCCGGGGCATCTGCCGTCACTAAATCGCAGGAAGGTGGCCACACCCTGACCGCTTACGCATGGGACAAAAACTTCAACATCCCGGCGCTGAATGCTGCGGCGGCAGATTTCCGGAAGAATGTCGATCCGGAATTTGTACTGAATGTTGTGGAGCAGTCCGGCGGCGGTGACGTAGAAAATGCCATTACGCTGGCAGGCTCCGCTCACAATTACTCCAACCTTCCCGACATCGTACAGTTCCAGGATCACTACATCCAGAGCTACGTTGCAGACTACCCCGAAGCGTTTATCGACATCAACGATGCAGAGATCGACTGGGATGGCTTCAGCAAGGAAAAGCTCTCCTACTCGGTTGTGGACGGTGTCCATTACGGTGTCCCCGTGGACAACAGCACCGTCATTTTTGCTTACCGCACCGACCTGCTGGCAGAGGTCGGCAAGACCGTAGATGACATGACCGGTATCACCTGGGCAGAGCTGACCGAGATCGGTGAGCAGCTCTACGCCAAGACCGGTAAGTATCTGTTCTCTACCAGTGCAGACGGCGGCGATCTGGTCTACATGATGATGCAGTCCGAGGGCGTGTCTGAGTTCAAGGACGGGGAGCCTTGGATCGTAGAGAACGAGACCCTGCACCGTGTCTGCGAGACCATCGTGGACATGGGCAAGCGCAATGTCTGCTATCTGGCAAATAGTTGGAGCGATTACATCGACCAGAGCATTCAGGGCGATCTGGTCGCAGGCGTTCTGAACGGCAACTGGATCATCCCCACAATTGAAGCCGTGACCGAGAATGCCGGCAAGTGGAAGATCACCACCATTCCCACGCTGGATGGCGGCGAAGGCTATGCCTCCAACGGCGGCTGCAGCCTGTACATCACTGCCAACTGCGGCAATGTGGAGCTGGCAAAGAAGTTCCTCGCCTACACCTTCGGAGGCAGCACCCAGACCTATGACAACGCCCTGCGCGACGGTGGTGTTGTCACCACCGTTCTGAAATGCGCAGAGTCGGAAGCCTACAGCGAGGGCGTTGCCTACTTCAACAATGAACCGATCTACAAGGAGATCGTGGAAATGGGCGCACATGTTCCGGTGATCGAACAGAACGACTACCATTTCCGTGCAGGCGTGTACCTGATCACGGCGATCATCAACACCATCAGCGGTTCGGATCTGAATGCAGAGCTTGCCAATGCAGAACAGCAGCTCCGGTTTGAGATGGGTCTGTAAGCATCGTCTACGTTTACGCTGAAAGGAGGACTCATTTTGAAAAAAGAAAATCGCAGTTCTCTGATGGCAAAGCAGCGTCGTGCCGGCTGGTACTACCTGATGCCTGGCACTCTGCTGATCACCATCATGAGCTTCGTTCCGATCATCAACGGCTTTCTGACCTCACTGAAGACAGGTTCAAGTGCCAATATGAAGTGGGCCGAACCACTCACCTACAACTACACCCGGATGTTCAAGGACACGCTCTTTCTGCGTTCGATGGGCAACACGATCCTGTATCTTGTCATCGAAGTGCCCATCATGCTGATCCTAGCCATGCTGCTGGCACAGCTGCTGAACAACCACGACCTGAAATTCAAGGGTTTCTTCCGCACCTGCGTGTTCCTGCCGTGTGCGACCTCTCTGGTCTCCTATTCGCTGATCTTCAAATCCATGTTCGCAACCGATGGTCTGGTCAATACCATTTTGGTCAAGCTGGGCATTCTGGAAACGAACTACAACTTCCTTGGCAATCCCACCAGCGCAAAGATCATTATCATCATCGCCCTGATCTGGCGCTGGACAGGCTACAATATGGTGTTCTTCCTCGCCGGGTTGCAAAATATCGACTATTCGGTATATGAAGCCGCAAAGATCGACGGCGCAAACGGCTGGCAGACCTTCTGGCACATCACCGTGCCGCTGCTCAAGCCCACCATCGTGATGACGGCGATCATGTCCATCAACGGCACCTTGCAGTTGTTTGATGAGTCGGTCAACCTGACGGCAGGCGGCCCCGCCAACTCGACCATCACCATGTCGCACTACATCTACAACAACTCTCTGGGTCAGGGCGTTGCAAACTTCGGCTATGCTTCGGCACTGTCCTTCGTCATCTTTGTGATGGTCGCCATCCTGTCCTTTATCAGTATGAAAGCAGGTGACAAGCGTGACTAATACGACTGAGATCCATGCAATGGCACAGCGCGAGACAGCCAAAAAGAATATGATCCAGCGCAGGCTGATCCCCGCTTACATCTTTTTGATCATCTTCTGCTTTATTTCGGTATTTCCGCTGATCTATATGATCTCTGCCGCTACGAACACCTCGCTGGATATCGCACGAGGCCGGGTCATGTTTGGCGGCTACGCACTGGAAAACTTCAAGCACCTGATCTCCTCCTATAACCTTGCTGGTGCTATGAAGAATTCTTTTCTGTACTCCATTGTACAAACTGTACTCGCCATGTTCGTCTGTTCTCTTGCAGGATTCGGCTTTGAGCTGTATCATGATAAGAACAAGGATCGGCTGTTCAGCGTCCTGCTGCTTGCCATGATGGTGCCGCAGGTCGCTACGATGGTTCCCCTCTTCAAAATGATCTCCAGCGTTGGGTTACTGAACAGTGTCTGGGCGTTTATCCTTCCCAGCATCTCGACACCGTTTCTGATCATGATGTTCCGTCAGAACTCCCGCAACTTCCCCAACGATCTGATGCAGGCAGCTCGTATCGACGGTCTGAGTGAGACGGGCATCTTCTTCCGAATGTATGTTCCCATCATGAAGTCCACCTATGCGGCCGCCGCCGTCATCACCTTCATGAACGCATGGAACGCTTATATGTGGCCGAAGGTCGTAATGACCGATAACCGTGCACAGACGATGCCGATGCTGATCGCAAACATCGCAGCCGGTTACAGCATCGACTACGGTATGCTGATGATGGGCGTTCTGTTCTGTTCGATCCCGACAATGATCGTCTTCTTCGTGCTTCAAAAGCAGTTTGCAGAAGGTATCACGGGCGCTGTAAAATAACCTTCGTCATACTCCTTTCTCCTTCATTCTGCACTCCCCCGGAGAACTTGTCCTTTCTTTCTCCGGGGGCGCAGAATGAACTTTTTTTGAATTTATCAGGTAAGTGAGGAAAAAACAATGCGTACATTTGATTACAACAAGGTAAAAGACCCCACCTTCTTTCAGGAAAATGTTCTGCCCGCCCATGCAGCTTTTCGCATTTATGCCAGCCGGGAAGAGTATCTCGCAAATGAGTCCTCTCTTGCCGTTAAACTGGACGGTGTGTGGAAGTTCGCCTACGCCAAGAATCCTGCCAGTGTGATCCCCGGGTTTGAAAAAGAAGATTACGACTGCTCCGGCTGGGACGATATCCGTGTTCCGGCACATATCCAGATGGAAGGCTACGATATCCCGCAGTATGCCAACATCCAGTATCCGTGGGATGGCAGAGAAGAGATCAAGCCCGGCGAGATCCCGGAACTCTTCAACCCCGTGGCAAGCTATGTGAAGCAGTTCGAGCTGCCCGTTGCCATGGTCGGCAAAGAGGTGCGCATCGAGTTTGAGGGCATTGAAAGCGGCATGGCGCTCTGGCTGAACGGGCAGTATGTCGGCTATACCGAGGACAGCTTTTCTGCCCATGCCTTTGACCTGACCCCGTACCTCAAGCCGGGCATCAACAAGCTGGCGGCTCAGGTGTTCAAGTGGACAGCTTCGAGCTGGTGCGAGGATCAGGACTTCTTCCGCTTCTCCGGCATCTTCCGCAGTGTGTGGCTCCACGCTGTGCCTAAAACACATCTGGAAGACCTTTCGGTCAAGACTCTGTTCCATGGCAGTGACCTCACCCATGCACAGTTGAATGTTCTGCTGAAAACGCAGGGGACCGGAAGTGCCCATCTGACTCTGCGCAATGGAGAGCTGGTCGTTTTTTCAGAGCTGGTTCCCCTCAACAGCAATGAGACCAGCTTTGACGCACAGGTCGATCAGCCGAAGCTCTGGAGCGCCGAGGATCCGGCTCTGTATGAGCTGGAAGTCGAACTGACGGATGAGCTGGGGAAGATCGTTGAGGTGACCGGTCAGAAGGTCGGTTTCCGCAAGTTTGAGCTGAAGGATCACCGGATGCTGCTCAATGGCAAGCGGATCGTGTTCAAGGGTGTCAACCGTCATGAGTTCAGCGCCGTCAACGGACGGGTCTGCTCCTACGAGGAGATGCTTCAGGATATCATCACCATGAAGCAGAACAACATCAACGCCATCCGTACCAGCCACTATCAGAATCAGGACGCTCTGTATGATCTGTGCGATGCTTATGGCTTGTACATGATCGCTGAGAACAATCTGGAATCCCACGGCACATGGGATATCCACATGGCAGGTCTGCGTGGCATGGAAGGCGTGCTTCCGGACGATAAGCCCCTTTGGAAGGACATGATGTTCGACCGCTTGAATTCCACCTTCCAGCGGGACAAAAATCATCCATCCATCCTGATCTGGTCGCTGGGCAACGAATCTTATGGCGGTGAGACCCTGTTGGAAATGTCTCAGATGATGCGCAAGCTGGACGATACCCGTCTGGTACATTACGAAGGTGTGGTCAACGATGCCCGTTACATTGAAACCACCGACATCGAAAGCCACATGTACAGCACCGTAAAGGATATTGAGCAGTATCTGGCACAGGGCAGCGAGGTGCGTCCCTACATCGAGTGCGAATATTGCCACGCAATGGGCAACTCCTGCGGCGCACTGCACAAATATACCGAGCTTGCCGATAAAGAGAACTGCGGTTATCAAGGCGGCTTCATCTGGGACTATATCGACCAGTCCATCTTCAAGAAGGATCGTTATGGCAAGTGGTTCCAGGCGTTCGGCGGCGACTTTGGCGACCGTCCCACCGACTACAATTTCAGCGGTAACGGCATTGTCTACGGTGGTGACCGTACGGCTTCCCCTAAAATGCAGGAGGTCAAGTTCTGCTACCAGAATATCGGTGTCCATGTTTATTCCGATGGGTTCGAGGTCTGGAACAAGAGTCTGTTCACCTCGACGGAAGAGTTCGACTGCTACGCTCTGCTCCATCAGAATGGCACACTCCTTGCAGAGCGCCGTCTGGAGCCAATCGCCGTTCAGCCGGGCAGCAAGGTGCGTTTCCCGTTGCCGATCTCGATCCCCGCAGCTCCCGGCGAGTATGCGCTGACGATCAGCTTCCGGCTGCGCTCTGGTACGTCTTGGGCACCCGCCGGGCATGAAGTTGCTTTTGGTCAGGGCATCGTTGCGAACCACAAGGCTCCTGCCGCCAAAAAGACGGTCCCCTTTACCGTCATGCAGGGCACCCACAACATCGGTGTGCGTGGCGAATGCTTTGATGTGCTGTTCTCGGATCTGAACGGCGGTCTGACCTCTTACCGCTATGCTGGCAAGGAGTTCATTGAGGAGATCCCTCGCCCCAACTTCTGGCGTGCCCCGGTGGACAACGACTGCGGCAACAATATGGGCGGTGTTCGGGGACAGTGGAAGCTGGCCAGCCTGTATGCCACGACCAAGGGCATCGGTAAGGAGATCCCTGCACTGAACGGAACAACGACCTTTGTGAACCCGCTGTGCGAAGTGACTGCTGACAGTGTTGTGGTGACCTATCGCTACGACCTGCAAACCTCTCCCGCCGCAGAATGCCGTCTGCAATACCGTGTCTTCGGAGATGGACGCATCCAGACCACCCTGCATTATGATCCGGTAGAGGGGCTTGCTGCAATGCCAGAGTTTGGCGTGATGTTCAAGATCAATGCAGACTACGACCGTGTTGAGTGGTACGGCAATGGCCCTGCTGAGACCTATTGGGATCGCAAGCATGGCGCAAAGCTGGGCATCTATCAGAACGTGGTCCAGGACAATCTGGCACAGTATCTCGTTCCGCAGGAATGTGGTGCCAAGACGGAAGTCCGCTGGGCAAAGGTGACTGACCGTAAGGGTCGTGGTCTGCTGTTTATCGCACCGGAGAACCAGCCCATGATCTTCTCTGCACTGCCCTATACTCCGCACGAAATGGAGAATGCACGCCATCCGTATGAACTTCCTCCTGTGCATTATACGGTCATTCGTGCCATCGGAACGCAGATGGGCGTTGGCGGCGATGATAGCTGGGGCTCGAACGTCCACCTCGAATATGTC
>CAYXQN010000023.1:0-17342 GCA_964466825.1 uncultured Faecalibacterium sp.
GCTGCTGATCAACAGCGGTATGGCTCCGATGAAAAAGTGGTTCCTGGCTCAGGAAGAGCCTCCTCGTCATCGTGTGACCACCTGCCAGAAGTGCATCCGTACCCCGGATATCGAGCGCGTGGGCATCACCGCACGCCACGGCACCTTCTTTGAGATGCTGGGCAACTTCTCCTTCCAGGACTACTTCAAGGATGAGGTCATTCCCTGGGCATGGGAGTTTTTGACCAGCGACGAGTGGATGGCGATCCCGAAGGATCGTCTGTATATCTCTGTTTACGAGCAGGATGACGAGGCTTACGATATCTGGACTCAGAAGGTCGGTATCGCTCCGGACCACATGGTGCGTCTGGGCAAGGAAGATAACTTCTGGGAGCATGGCTCCGGTCCGTGCGGCCCCTGCTCCGAGATCCACTTTGACCGTGGCATCGAGTACGGCTGCGGCAAGCCCACCTGCGGCGTTGGCTGTGACTGTGACCGCTTTATGGAGATCTGGAACCTGGTGTTCAGCCAGTTCGATGCGGATGGCAAGGGCAATTACGAGCGCCTGGCCCGCCCCAATATCGACACTGGCATGGGTCTGGAGCGTCTGGCCTGCGTGATGCAGGGCGTGGGCAACCTGTTCGAGGTCGATACTGTCCAGAGCGTTTTGCATCATGTGGAGCACATCGCTGGCAAGACCTACAAGGAAGATGCCAAGACCGATATCTCCATCCGTGTTATCACCGACCATGTCCGCAGCTGCACCTTTATGGTGTCGGACGGCATTATGCCCTCCAACGAGGGCCGCGGCTATGTGCTGCGCCGTCTGCTGCGCCGTGCAGCACGTCACGGCCGTATGCTGGGTATCCAGCGCCCCTTCCTGGTGGAGCTGGTCGAGACGGTCATCCAGTCCAGCGAGTCTGCTTACCCCGAGCTGCGTGAGCATGCCGATTACATCAAGAAGGTCATCGGCACCGAGGAAGCAAACTTTGCCCGCACCATCGATGCCGGCATGAACATCCTGAACAACATGATCGACTCTCTGGAGAAGGCTCACCTGAACCGTCTGAGCGGCGAGGATGTCTTCAAGCTGAACGATACCTTCGGCTTCCCGCTGGATCTGACCCGTGAGATCGCCGCAGAGCGCGGTCTGGACATCGACGAGGAAGGCTTCCATGCTGCTATGAAGAAGCAGAAGGACACCGCCCGTGCAGAGCGTCTGAAGAAGAACATCTCCGGCTGGAGCGAGGATCTGTTTGGTACTCTGGAGACCGATCCCACTGAGTTCGTGGGCTACGAGAAGCTGACCGAGACCGGCAAGGTCGTTGCGCTGAGCGACGAGGAGACCCTGACCGATGCGATTTCTACCGATGACCAGGCCAAGGAAGGCGTTCTGGTCGTGCTGGATAAGACTCCCTTCTACGCTGAGATGGGCGGCCAGGCAGCAGACCATGGTATGCTGACCGGTTCCGACTGCGCTCTGCGTGTGCTGGATGTCAAGAAGACCCCCAAGGGCTACTACGTCCACACCTGCGTTCTGGAGAGCGGTTTTGTCAAGGTCGGTGATGAGCTGACCGCTGCGGTGGATAAGGAATACCGCATGGCGATCGCCCGTAACCACACTGCGACTCACCTGCTGCAGTCTGCACTGCGTGAGGTCCTGGGTGACCATGTCCATCAGGCGGGTTCCTATCAGGATGCAGAGATCACCCATTTCGACTTTACTCACTTCAGCGCAGTGACTCCCGAGGAGCTGGCTAAGGTGCAGAAGATCGTCAATGACAAGATCTTTGAGTCCATGGATGTTACCGTCAATGAGATGGCCATTGAGGATGCAAAGAAGCTGGGTGCAATGGCTCTGTTTGGCGAAAAGTACGGCAAGGTCGTCCGCGTGGTCGATATCGAGGGTTGGTCCACCGAGTTCTGCGGCGGCACCCATGTCAAGAACACTGCACAGATCGGCGGCTTCAAGATCGTCAGCGAGTCCTCTGTGGCTGCAGGCATTCGCCGCATCGAGGCTGTCACCGGCCGCAACCTGCTGATCCGTGCAAACCTGCAGGAAGCTATGCTGCACACCGTTGCTGCGACCCTCAAGGCAAACAATGTGGCAACTCTGCCCCTGCGTGCTGAGGCGGTCATGGCAGAGAACAAGGCAATGAGCCGTGAGCTGGACGAGCTGAAGGCAAAGATCGCAGCTTCCAAGGTTTCCAGCCTGTTTGACAACGCTGAGGAGATCGGCGGTGTCAAGATCGCTTCTGCATACTTCACCGGTACCACCGGCGAGACGCTGCGCGGTATGTGTGATACCATCCGTGATACCGCAAAGAACCCTGTTGTGGCTGTTCTGGTGGGCAAGGCTGAGGATAAGATCAGCATGGCGGTCACCGTCAATAAGCTGGCACAGGAAAAGGGCCTCAAGGCTGGCGCTCTGGTCAAGGAGATCGCTGCTATTGCTGGCGGCAAGGGCGGCGGTAAGCCGGACTTTGCTATGGCTGGCCTGAAGGACGAGAACAAGATCGACGAGGCTCTGGCTGCGGTCGCTTCCATTGTAAAGGCTGCTCTGGGCGTATAAAAAGAACGGGCGCTATAAGGCCTTCCTCCCAACAGGAGGAAGGCATCGACGCCGGAAGGCGCTGATGGACAAGGGCGCTCGGTAAAAATATCTCTCAAAGTCGGAAAGGAGTTTTCCCTATGGAAAATTGTCTGTTTTGCAAGATCGCAGAGGGAGAGGTCCCCTCAAAAAAGCTGTATGAGGATGAGCAGGTGGTGGCTTTTTACGACATTGCTCCGCAGGCTAAGGTGCATTTTCTGGTAATTCCCAAACAGCATATTGATTCTGCTGCGGCACTGACCGAAGAAGACAGCGCACTGCTGGGCCACATTTTTGCAGTGATCGCAAAGCTCGCAAAGGAGACGGGTCTGGATAATGGCTATCGTGTGATCTCCAATGTTGGTGAGGATGCAGGCCAGACGGTCAAGCATCTGCATTTCCATGTTCTGGGCGGCGAAAAACTGCCGGTCTGATTTTGATTTGAAAGGGAGTTTATTTGTATGGAAAACACTTATACTCTGCACGTTGCGGGTCTGACCCGTGAGCTGACCATCTGCAAGGTCAATGATCACATGGACATTGCAGCCTTTATCATGCTGGGCGATGCTGAACTGACTGTAGCAACAGCTGAAGAACTGCTCAAGAAGTGCCCGGAGTTTGATGTCCTGCTCACCGCTGAGGCAAAGGGCATCCCTCTGGCACACGAGATGAGCCGTCAGAGCGGCAAGCCCTACATCTGCGCACGCAAGGGTGTCAAGCTGTATATGAAGGACCCTGTGGTCGTGGAAGACCAGTCCATTACCACTGCTGGCAAGCAGAAGCTGGTGATCGATCGCAAAGATCTGGACCGGATGAATGGCAAGCGTGTGTTGGTAGTGGATGACGTTATCTCTACCGGTGGTTCGCTCAAAGCGCTGGAGGCTCTGACCGAGCAGACCCAGTGCACCATTGTCGGTCAGGCAGCTGTTCTGGCAGAGGGCGATGCAGCCGAGCGCAAGGATATCATCTTCCTGGAGCCGCTGCCCCTGTTCTTTCACTAAATCATGAAACGCCCGCTCTGTGCAGTTGCCCTTGCAATGCTCGGAGTGGGGGTCGTATGCTCTTTTTTGCCGCAAGCAGTGTCGTTCTGGCCGCTTGCGGCAATTTTTGTTCTCATTTTATGTGCATTGATGCTTCTGCGCCGGACCAGAAAACTGGCGCTTTGTTTGCTGATCGGAACAGCAGCAGGGCTGGCATCGGTATATCATACAAACCAGGTGCTGGAGCAGACCCGTGTCCGGTATGCAGGGCGTAAGGTGGTTCTGACGGCAGAGGTGCTGTCGGCTGCAGAAAGCTATCTGCCGGGTAGAGTGGAGGCTGTGCT
Source organism: uncultured Faecalibacterium sp. (assembly GCA_964466825.1). Lineage (GTDB taxonomy): Bacteria > Bacillota > Clostridia > Oscillospirales > Ruminococcaceae > Faecalibacterium. The sequence continues at coordinate 3,894 of CAYXQN010000023.1, forward strand.
GCAGGTACAGATGCTGAATGGGAACGCTGTGGAATTTGTAGTACAATGCGATGCTTTGCCGGAGTGTCAGGCGGGAGAGCTCATCCGGGGCAGCTTTGTACTGTCCGGTCCGTCGGAGGCGGATCGAATAGAGTTATATGCAGATGGAATTGCGCTGGATGCGGAACTTTTGAACGAGGAGTTTGAGTCTCTGGGGCAAAGCAAAAGCTTCCGTGCCAGAACAGCACGGTTGCAAAAGATGCTGAGCCGCTCGTTGAGCAGCCGGTTGGATGTGGATACGAGCGGGGTGCTGGCAGCAATGACAGTGGGTGACCGCAGCCGGCTTACCAGTGCTCTGCGCAGTGCCTACCGCGGGGCAGGTCTGTCTCATGTTCTGGTGATCAGCGGCCTCCATGTCTCTATCCTGTGCGGAGATGTTTTTGAGGGCATTTTGCTTCGGCGCAGGAGAGAGCGAAGCGCAAGAAGCCGACGGTTGCAGGCACTCTGGAGTGCACTTCTGGCATTGGTGCTGGTGGGTGTGACAGGATTTACCCCTTCTGTCGAACGTGCAGCAATTGCAGTGTGGGTCAGCGCACTGGGTGTATGGATCCAGGGTGCACCGGATGCAATGACCTCGCTTGCAGCAGCGGGTGTGCTGATCACTCTGGGCAACAGCTATGCGGTTTGCGATGTTGGTTTTGAACTGTCTTTTGCCGCAGTTCTGGGGACACTGGCCGGGGCGGAGTGTTATCGGCGAGCACAAAAGAGCCGTGTGCAGCGGCGGGAACAGAGCGCTGCTGCAACGCAAAAACAGACCGTTGCACAGCGTGTGGCAGATAAGCTTTGGGAGGGCTTGTTGGAATCCCTACTGGTCTCTGGCTGCGCCTCTGCAGCAACCTTTCCGGTGTTGGTCCTGCGGGGCTTGAGTGTCAGTCTGCATGCGGTCTTATCCAGTGTGGCAGTACTGTGGCTGGTAAAACCAATGCTTCTGATGGGACTGGCGGCGGCCCTGACCGGCCTGCTGCCTGTAGCTGCACCGCTGCACATTCTATTTTCAAAAGCGGCAGAGCTCCTGACCGGGCTGCTCAACAGCTGGGCTGTCTGGCTGGCGCAAAAACCGGGCGCAGGAATTTATTTTTCCACTGTCTATGCAGCATTGGCCAGTCTTGTCATAATAGCACTGTTTGCATTGGCAATGCACTGGCGGCTCCGGCTCCGGGTCGTATTGCCCTGTCTGATGCTCACAACGGTTTTGGCCGTAGGTGCGGGCAACCTGCTGAGCAGGGATATTGTACGGGTCGAACTGGTAGGCAATGCACGCTCCCCTTCCGTGTTGGTGTCGCAAAATGGAACAGCGGTGGTGTTGTTCCGGGGTGGCAATGGCGCACAGCGCCGGATCGAGAAGGCTCTGGAGCGGCACAGTGTTGACCATGTGGAACTGTTGGTGGATCTGCGAACTGCGTCAGAAACCATTGCTCCGATAAAGGCAGACCTTAAACTGCAGACGTCGATGCTTCCCTTTGGTTGTGTGCGGCAATTAAAAAGTACACCGGCTTTTCTGGAGGTCCTGCGTACAGAAGATGGCTGTCTGGTACGGATGACCATTGGAAATCGGCGCTTTGCGGCTTTAAGCGGGGAAGTACGGCTGGCAAGTCGGATTCCGGTCCAGTGGTTGTTGGCTTCTGCTGCAGACCCGGCGGATGTGCAATACCAGGAATGTCTGTCTTTGAGCAGCAAATACGATTGGATGCGGTACGCTGAGGAGCTGCCAACGGCGATTGCGCTGCGCCGCAACGGAGGGATACGTCTGGATTGAAGCTCTTTGCAAATCGGACAGAGTGTGGTACACTAATTCAAAGCAATTGCGTACAGATTTCTGTACAGAAAGAGGGATGTCGTTTTGGCGACTGAAACGAAACTCCGGCAGTTGGCGCAAAAGGGCTGCCCGGTGTATTATTTTTATTCCAGCGAGAGGTATCTGGTCCGACAACAGGTGGCGGCAGTTACCCGGATCCTGTCAGCTGAAAGTGATGAGGATGCCACTGTGCTGGATGGTGCAACACCGGAACTGGAGCAGCTGGTCATGGCCGCAGGTACGATCTCCTTTTTTGGAACTCGCCGGGTGGTTGTACTACCGGAGCTTGCACCGGGTAATTACAGCGATAAAGACCTGGATGAACTATGCAGCATCCTTTCCAGCCTGGAGAATGCTGTGGTGGTGCTTGGCAGTGTGTTTGAGCTCGAACGCGGAAAACTTAAACTTGGCAAGCGTGCGGCAAATCTTGTGGCACACTGCAAGAGTATTGGCTATACAGAGGAACTGGCAAAACCAAAGCCCTACGAACTGAAGGTGCTGATGATCGAGCGTGCCAAAGAGCAGGGGACAGTTCTGCCGGAGGGAGCAGCAGGAGCGCTGCTGGAGCGTTGCGGCGAGGATCCCTTCCTGTTGGAGAACGAGGTGGATAAGCTCTGTGCGCTGTGCGGGTATAAGACGATCACGGCTTCTATGGTGGCAGAGATGGGTACGGTAAGTCTGGAAGCAGATGTCTTTGAGATGATCCGGATGATCACTGCAAAAAATGCAACCGGAGCCTGCAAAAAGCTGCAGGCGTTGCTGCGTTTGCAGCAGGAGCCCATTGCGATCACAGCAGCAATGATCGGCAGCTATGTGGATCTGTACCGGGTCAAGCTGGGTGCGGCAAAGCGCAAAAATTACAGAACCGTATTTAAGGAGTTTGGTTATAAGGGCAGTGACTTCCGACTCAAGCGTTCGGCAGAAACGGCGTCGCACTACACACTTTCGCAGTTGGAAAACTGTTTGCAGGTGTTGCTGGAACTGGATCAGAGCCTAAAAAGTCAGCCTACCGAGGATCAGACCTTGCTGGAAATGGCCTTGTGCCGGCTGGCAATGGCAGGGAGTGAACGATGATGCAGACTGAAAGACTCCATACAGACAGAGTCCTGATCGTAGAAGGAAAGTACGATGCGGCCCGGTTGGCGCATTTGACAGATGCCATGATCCTTCTTACAGACGGGTTTGGAATCTACAAGGACAAAAAACGCCAGCAGCTGTTCAAGGCATTGGCACAGAAAAACGGGCTGATCCTGCTGACAGATTCGGATGCGGCAGGCTTCCGGATCAGGAACTACATCACCAACCTGGTTGGGGAAAAAAACGTGGTGCAGGCGTATGTTCCGGCCATCCATGGGAAGGAAAAACGCAAGCCGCAGCCCGGTAAAGAGGGCTTGCTGGGCGTGGAAGGTGTGGAAGATGCATTGGTCTTGCAGGCTTTGCGGGATGCATTAGGAGAAGAAGCGGGTGCAGCGCCAGTAAAACAGGAAGGCCGCCGGATCACATATACAGATTTGTATGAGTGGGGGCTTTCTGGTACAGCAGGCAGTGCGGAGCGTAAGACCAGACTTTTGAATGCACTGGGTCTGCCGCCTCGATTGTCTAAAAAAGAACTGGTGGAGGCGCTCAATCGTCTGTATACCTTTGAACAGCTGGACGAGATGCAAGCTAAAATACTGGAATGATTTTTTGAAAAAAGAGCGACGTCAAATCGACGTCGCTCTTTTACTGTCTTTATCGAAGCAACAGCCCAATGGGCAGTACGGTAAGGACTGCGTTGTTGGACAAGATATTACACCAGCTGACGACGCAGACGCTCTTTTTCAGTGGCCTCGTCCTCTGCAGGATACCACATGGGGGATGCAAGGCGGATACGGCAAGCTTCGCCTTCAGCAAACGCAATGCGGTGCGGGGTCTGGATCTTTAGATTCTGGTTGCCTACAGGAACGATATACTCGGTACGGTCAGTGAGGAAAATTCGTTTTGTAATATGTGTAGGATAGCCATCCTGATCGGCGTCCAGAAGATTAATGGAATTGGGACGGGTCGCAACTACCATCTGACGTTCGGCATCGGCGGGGATGACCAGATCCAGAGGATGTTCCATATCGCCGTTGGCATAAACCTTTCCGTCTACGATCGTTACGTTAAGGAAGGTGCTCTCACCGAGGAAGCTGTGAACAAAACGACTGTTGGGTTTGTTGTAAAGATTCTCTGGTGTATCGATCTGCATGATACGTCCCATGTCGCATACCATCATCCGGTCGGAGATAGCCATGGCTTCAGACTGGTCATGGGTCACGAAGATAATGGTAAAGTTGAACTTTCGCTGCAGCTCCTTGATCTCAAACCGCATCGTCTCACGCAGTTTAGGGTCCAGATTGGACAAGGGCTCATCCAGCAGCATGACCTTGGGCTGTGTAACAATAGCGCGTGCCAATGCAATGCGCTGCTGCTGGCCGACGGAGAGTTGACTGGGCAGATGGTTGGTGTACTCTGTCATATTGACCATTTCGGATCGATAAGGTATGCAAGCTGCTGCGCCAATCGGATCTGCCAGTGGAACAGCTGGCCCGGCAGGTCGGATATACCAATAATGCCAAGTACTTTTTTGTGCTGTTCAAAAAGTATACGGGCAAAACGCCCTCGCAATTCCGGACTGATTTGACAGAGGGAATGTAAAGGAAATGTGTTTTGAAAAAACAGACACCACCGCATTTTCTGCCAAAGAAGATGCGGTGGTGTTTGATTGTGAGGAGGAATGGTGTAGCTGCAGCAGATTTTAGGATGTTTGTGAAGGGGTGCTGTTCCAGTTTTGGCGCAAAAGGTCCAATGCGTGGCTTTCCAGTCGGGAGATATAGCTGCGGCTGATGCCCAGGATCTCGGCGGTTTCCAATTGGGTCAGAGGCGGCTGGCCGCCCAACCCATAGCGCAGCAGCAGGATCTGTCGCTCTCTTGCGGGAAGTGTTTCCAGCAAAAGACGTACCTGGCGGGCATCGTCCTGCTGTTCGCAGTTTTCCTCCATGCAAAAGCTGTCCTGCAGTACATCGGCCAAAGTTAGTGCAGAGCCGCTTTCGGCTTCAAGATTTTCTTGCAGAGAAATGGTAGCTCCTGTTTTTCGATCACGCCGAAACTGCATCCGAATCTCATTTTCAATACAGCGGCTGGCATAGGTGGAAAAACGTGCCCGGCGGGAGGAATCGAAAGTGTCTACCGCTTTCATCAATCCAATGGTACCAATGCTGATCAAATCATCCTGGTCGCAGGGGAGAGAATAATACTTTTTGACGATATGAGCAACCAGCCGTAGATTATGCTGGATCAGCTTTTCCCGTGCGGAAGGGTCGCCATCATGCAGAGAAGCAAAAAGTGCAGTCTCCTCCGAGGCGGACAGCGGCCGGGGAAAGCTTCCGCTTTCCAGGTGCAGTGCCAGATACAGGACTTTTGTGGCGAAAAATTGAAGCAGTGTCAAAAACATGGAAGCACCTCCGATATCGTGCAGGCTCTTACAGAAAATGTATGAAGTACAGGCATGATTTCAGAAGTCCGGGGATGGAGGAACAAGCAATTCCAAATAAAAACACCGCTGCGTCTAAGTTTTGTCAGACACGGCGGTGTTTTTGATTCACAGGTAAGAACCTGTCATACTGGCAGAGAACTGTTGGATCTGTTCCGGCGTTCCTGTGGCAACGATGCGTCCACCGCTCTCGCCACCGCCGGGTCCCATATCAATGATATAGTCCGCATTGCGGATCACATCCAAATCATGCTCGATGACGATAACGGTTGCGCCGTTTTCCACAAGACGGTCAAATACCCCTAAAAGCGTCTGGACATCCAGTGGATGCAGGCCAATGGTGGGTTCATCGAACACAAAAACAGAGGAATCCTGCTTGCGTCCCATTTCAGAAGCCAGCTTCAGCCGCTGCGCTTCACCGCCTGAAAGACTGGGGGTGGCCTCGCCCAAGGTCAAATAACCTAATCCAAGTTCGGATAAAGTCTGGAGGCGGCTGCGGACAGTTTTCAGGTCGGAACAGGCTTTTAAGGCATGGCTGATATCCATATCCATAACAGCGGGCAGGGAATACATCTGGCCGTTTTTGTTTTTACGTTGGAGCCGGAAAGCTTCGTGACTGTAGCGGCATCCATGACAGTCCGGACAGGGGATCTCAACATCAGGCAAAAATTGAACATCCAGACTGATGGAACCGGTGCCGTCGCAGGTGGGGCAGCGGAGCCGTCCGGTATTATAGGAAAAATCACCGGCTGAGTAGCCAAGTTCTTTTGCGGCGGGTAGTTTTGCGTAGATTTTGCGCAGCTCATCATGGACATTCGCATAGGTGGCTACTGTTGAGCGCACATTTACTCCAATGGGTGCTGCATCGATCAACTTGACCTGCTGAATGCCGTCGGCACGGAGCTCTTTGATATGAGGCGGCAAAGGAGTTCCGTTGGTCAGAGCCTCCAGGGCTGGGACGAGACTTTCCAGGATCAGGGTCGTTTTGCCGGAACCGGATACTCCGGTCACAACGGTCAGCCGTCCTTTTGGGATATCAACATCCAAGGCTTTAACGGTGTGAAGCTTATCGGTGGAAAGATGCAGTCGTCCGTTGACAAACAATATATCAATGTCTGCTTTTTGCCGCAGCAGAGGCTGCCGATTGGCCAGAAATGGCCCGATTCTGGAACAGGGGGCTGCAATGATCTCGGGGATCGTACCTTGCGCAATGACCTGGCCGCCATCGGCACCTGCCCCTGGCCCCATTTCCACGACCCAGTCTGCAGCAGAAAGGATCTGTGTATCATGATCGACAAGGATCACAGAGTTTCCGTCTGCAACAAGATCATGCATTACAGCCTTTAATCCATCAATGTTCGATGGATGCAAGCCGATAGAAGGCTCATCCAAAACATACAGAACGCCGGTGGTACGGTTGCGTACAGCACGGGCCAGCTGCATCCGCTGACGCTCGCCGGTGGAGAGGGTGGAGGAGGAACGATCCAAAGAAAGATACCCAAGGCCCAGATCCATCAGCCGCTGCGCAACGGTCTGAAAGGACTCGCAGATATTCTCTGCCATGGGACGCATTTCTTCGGAAAGGCTTGCAGGAATATTTTTTACCCAAAGGCAGAGATCAGCCAAGGGCATTTTACAGACATCTGCCAAAGTAAGCCCGCACAGAGTGGGTGTTCTGGACTGCTGCGAAAGTCGGGTCCCGCAGCAGTCTGGGCAGACCGACTCCTTCAAAAAACGTTCTACCCGTTTCATGCCTTTTTCGTCTTTGACCTTTGCAAGAGCATTTTCTACAGTATAAACTGCGTTATAGTAAGTAAAATCCAATTCAGCTGCATCGTTGGAGTTTTTGGCTTTATAAAAGATATGTTTTTTTACCGCAGGTCCACTGTAGACGATCTGCCGTTCCTGGGCAGTTAACTCTCGAAAAGGGATATCTGTCCGTACCCCCATCGCCCGGCAGACATCGGTCATCAGGGACCACATCAGGGTCTTCCAGGGGAGAACGGCGCCCTCATCAATGGAAAGCGATTCGTCCGGAACCAGTGTGGAAAGGTCTACGGTCCGCACGGAACCGGTGCCGCCGCAGCGTTGGCAGGCACCCCGGGAATTGAAGGAAAGGTCTTCGGCCGAGGGGGCATAAAAGTGTGCCTGGCATGTGGGACAGACCAGTTCCTGCCCGGCGGCCACCGCAAGCGTGGGTGACAAAGAGTGTCCGTTGGGGCAGCGATGACTGGCAAGGCGGGAAAACATTAACCTAAGGCTGTTCAGCAGCTCAGAACCGGTGCCGAAGGTGCTGCGAATACCTGGGATCCCGGGCCGCTGGTGCAGCGCCAGTGCGGCAGGAATGTACAACACTTCATCCACCTGTGCCCGGGGTGCCTGCGTCATACGCCGCCGTGTATAGGTAGACAAAGCGTCCAGATATCGCCGGGATCCTTCTGCGTAAAGCACACCCAGTGCAAGCGAGGACTTGCCGGAGCCGGATACACCTGCAATGCCAACGATTTTTCCCAGAGGGATATCCAGATCGATATGCTTCAGGTTGTGAACGTATGCGTTCCGGATCTGAATAGCGTCGGGATATTTATGTGTATTCATAATACGGATTCCTTTCGACGAAAGAGAGGCGGTTTCTTTCATTATACATCACAGACTAAACATTGCAAGCAAGGGAGCTGGCGTGTTACAATAAAGCTGCAGATCAAAAGCGGAGGAGGAAAAAGATGGAAGAACAAATCGGACGCATTCAAAAAATGGAGAACTCGCTGAACGAGGCGATCGCTGCTGTGGGACAGCTGGATAAGGCCCTGACGCAATACGAAATGATGCTGCCGCAGCTGAACCAGCTGATAAACTATTACGAAAGTCCGCTGTGGATGGAGGATTATCAGGCAGACTGTGAAGGAAAGCTGCCGGTACAGCTGCGCCGGGGTGTGTTGAGCGAGGATGCGGTGTACGATCTTTTAAGCGAAGCACGGCAGCTGTGCCAGCGGATGGAATTGCTGGCAAAAAACATAAAGTGATAAGTGCGACTCTTGCAAATGAAACGTGCGGAACGAAACTTGAAAGAGTTTACTTTTAAAATAGAGTATGTTAAAATAAAAAAGAATGCCTGAAATAGTCTGGCAGGTTCGCTGTGCATATAATGGAGGATTTTTTGAATGAATTATGATGTGATCATTATCGGCGCTGGCCCGGGTGGCATTTTTGCTGCATATGAATTGATGCAGAATAAGCCGGAGCTGAAGGTGGCTGTTTTTGAGGCAGGCCATGAGCTGAGCAAGCGCCATTGCCCGATTGACGGCGATAAGATCAAGAGCTGCATTGGCTGCAAGAGCTGCTCGATCATGAGCGGTTTTGGTGGTGCAGGAGCTTTCTCGGATGGCAAGTACAACATTACCAACGACTTTGGCGGTACTTTGTACGAATACATCGGCAAGAAGCCTGCGCTGGACCTGATGCGCTATGTGGACGAGATCAATCTGAAGTACGGTGGCGAGGGCACAAAACTCTATTCTACCGCAGGAACCCGCTTCAAGACCCTGTGCATCCAGAACGATCTTCACCTGCTGGATGCTTCGGTCCGTCATTTGGGTACGGATATCAACTATATCGTGCTGGAGAATATTTATGCAGACCTGAAGAATAAGGTGGAATTCTTCTTCGATACGCCGGTGCAGTCTGTGACGGCTCTTGTGGAAGGATATGAAGTTCACTGCAAGGACGCTTCCTACACCTGCAAGGACTGTGTTGTATCGGTTGGCAGAAGCGGCAGCAAGTGGATGGAGCATGTCTGTAAGGAACTGGACATCCCCACCAAGTCCAACCGCGTGGACATCGGCGTGCGTGTGGAGCTGCCTGCAGCTGTATTTGCACATCTGACCGATGAGCTGTACGAAAGCAAGATCGTATACCGCACTGAGACCTATGGGGACCGTGTGCGTACGTTCTGTATGAACCCTAAGGGCGCAGTTGTCAACGAGAATACCAACGGCATCATTACGGTCAATGGACACAGCTACGAGGACCCTGCAAAGCAGACCGAAAATACCAACTTTGCTCTGCTGGTGGCCAAGCACTTCTCGGAGCCGTTCAAGGACTCCAACGGTTACGGCGAGTCTATCGCACGCCTGAGCAATATGTTGGGCGGCGGTGTTATCGTGCAGCGTTTTGGCGATTTGATCCGCGGCCGCCGTTCTACTCCTAACCGTATTGAGGAAGCTTTTATCACGCCTACCCTGAATGCAACTCCCGGCGATCTGAGCTTGGTACTGCCCAAGCGCATCCTGGACGGTATCATTGAGATGATCTATGCACTGGACAAGGTTGCACCGGGTACCGCTAACGATGATACCCTGCTGTACGGTGTTGAGGTCAAGTTCTACAACATGGAAGTTGAAGTTAATGATAAGCTGGAATCCCGTTATCCGGGTCTGTATATTATCGGTGATGGCAGCGGAATTACACATTCGCTGTCGCATGCATCCGCAAGTGGTGTCCATGTGGCGCGTGACATCGCCAGCAAGTGAAATCGTGAGGCGTGGGAATGAATCGTAAAAATGAGCAGGAAACAGCGTCTCTGGATAATATTTATACGCTGGATGGTAAGGTTCCTCTGCTGCAGTCCATTCCGTTTGGTTTGCAGCATGTTCTGGCAATGTTCGTGGCAAACATTGCACCGCTCATGATCGTGACATCGGCCAGCGGCCTGTCAACACTGGAGACAGCCTCTCTGATCCAGACGGCAATGATCATGGCTGGCATCGGTACACTGGTGCAGCTGTTTACAGTCTGGAAACTGGGTGCAAAACTGCCGATCGTAATGGGCATCAGCTTTACTTTTGTGTCGGTCTTCTGCTATGTGGGGCCGCGTTGGGGCTATGAAGCCGTGATCGGCGCTGTGCTCGTGGGCGGCATCATCGAGGGGCTTCTGGGCTTTTTTGCAAAATACTGGCGCAAGCTTATCTCGCCCATTGTAGCGGCCTGTGTGGTAACGGCTATCGGATTCAGTCTGTTGAGCGTAGGTGCAAACTCCTTTGCGGGCGGCAGCGGTGCAGCGGATTTTGGCAGTGTGCAAAACTGGATCCTTGGTACCTTTACGCTGTTGTGCTGCATTGGTTTTAACATCGCAGCAAAAGGCCATCTGAAGCAGCTTTCGGTGTTGTTTGGCCTGGTCATGGGTTATATTCTGGCATTGTTTATGGGCAAGGTAGACCTGTCTGCACTGGAGGGGATCGCATTGATCTCTCTGCCGCAGATCATGCCGTACAAGCCGGTCTTCAATCTCAGTGCGATTGTTTCGGTGACCATGATCTTCCTGGTCTCTGCAACGGAAACCATTGGCGACACTTCTGCCATGACCAGCGGTGTGCTGGGCCGTGAGGCTACGGATGAAGAGATCTCTGGCAGTCTGGCCTGCGACGGCCTGATCAGCTCGCTGTCCGCCTGCTTTGGCTGTATGCCGATCACTTCGTTTAGCCAGAATATTGGTCTGCTGGCGATGACCAAGGTCATCAACCGCTACACCATTGCTACGGGTGCAGGCGTCCTGATCCTGGCAGGTATCTTCCCGGGGATCGGTGCAGTGCTGGCTACTCTGCCGGAAGCGGTTCTGGGTGGATGTACCATTATGATGTTTGGCAACATCGTTATTTCTGGCTTGCAGATGATCGGTAACTGCGGTTACAGCCAGCGCAATATCACGATTGCAGCACTGTCGCTCAGCATTGGCCTGGGCTTTACTCAGGTGCCGGAGATGTTCAACATTTTTCCGGATATCATCCGCACGATCTTTGCAGAAAACTGTGTTGCAGTGGTCTTTTTAGCAGCGATCATCATGAATTTGGTCATGCCGAAGGAAGAAACTGACGAGTTGCAGAAGTAAAACAATAAAAGCCCCCGGATACACAGAGTACTGTGTTGTCCGGGGGCTTTTGCTATCAGGCTGGATACTCAGTGGCAGCTGTGACCGCCGCAGGTATGGCTGCCACAGCTGTGTTCGCCACAGTTGTGACCTTCCTCATGATCGTGGTGAGTGCAGCGCGCGTTGGGATCAAAGCCCAGAGTGCCGTTCAGAAGAGCTGCAACAGCAGCATCGGCACTGCCGGAAACGCCGCCGTACAGTTTGATGCCGGCCTGTGCTAAAGCCATCTGGGCACCGCCGCCAATGCCGCCGCAAATCAGGGCCTGAACACGATTCTGCATCAAAAAGCCTGCCAGTGCACCATGGCCGCTGCCGTTGGTGTCCACTACCTGGGTGGAAATCACCGCATTGTCGGCAATGTCATACAGCTTGAACTGAGCTGTGTGACCAAAATGCTGAAAAATCTGTCCGTTGTCGTAAGTAACAGCGATACGCATACTAAAACTCCTTTTTCTTATCGGTTTTATATGATTATAGCATAGAACACTCTAAAAGGCCAGCAACTGTGCTGCAAATACAAAAAAGCCCACAGCGTGGACGGATGCACTGCTGTGGGCAAATTTTTTAGTCAACGACGGGGATATCCAGGCCGAACTCCAATGGACGGAAACGAGGGCAAACATTTTCAGAGGTGCAGATGACCGAAGCAGCCAGACGGCTTCCGATCTCACAGGAAGCAGCCAGGGTCTTGCCATAGGTCAGGCCGACGACCGTGCCTGCAAAAAATGCATCGCCAGCACCAGTAGTGTCGATAACGTCCACCTTCTTGGCAGGAACAATGCCGTTTTCGCCGTTGGCACGGGCGTATACAGCACCTTCGCCACCCATAGTCACAACCATGCAGGGGATATTGGCGCTGTGCACATTAGCGGCCAGCACATCACGCATTTGCGCAGCGGTCAGATGACTGTAATCGTCTGAGAACAGCAGGCCGGCTTCCTGCTGGTTGCAGACAAAGCAATCGGTCTGCTGCAAAAAGTCTCGGCGCTCCATGGCAATGCTCATATTAGAAACAGCTGCATAGACTTTTTTGTTGTATTTTTTAGCGAAGCGCAGGACCTGCTTGACGGTATCCTTTTCCAGATCGAGCTCCAGCGCAATGCTGTCGCAGTCTTTGAAGATCTCGTCGCCCTTTTCTTCCAGCAGACCGGTCAGAGGGCTGGTATCCGGGCGTTTGGAGATGGCGGCGCAAACATCGTTGTCGTTGTCGAAGATCGCCAGCCAGGTACCCATGCCGTCCGGGACGGCCTGAATGTACTGGGTGTTGACCTTGTGATCCTCCAGTTTTTTGATAACATCCTGGCCAAGACCTGTATCATCGACCAGACCCACAAAGGTGGGGCGAAGCTCAACATTGGCGATATCTTCTGCCACATTGCGGCTGACACCACCATGTACCTGCTCCACACGGCCTGCATTGCGTCCGCCCGGGATATAGGTGGAAAGGGGATACCCCTTGATATCAACAAAAACTGCACCAATGACTACGATACCCATAGAAAAATCCTTCCTCTTCACTTGCCTGTTTTTTGGCTTTTGTATGCTCTCCATTATACAGCATTTCCCGCCAAGAATCTACCTTTTTTATGGAGAGTCTGGCGATATTTGCGGCAGAACAAGGGGACGCACACTTTTATTCGGGGAGTAAGGTCCCAAGGGGCGAGCGGTCTGGCATTTTGTGCGGGGGAGTTCCGGTTCAAATCTTTTTGCGGGTCGCAATGTCCGGAAAGGTGAAATAATCCGGCTGATGACGGGACTGCGTGTACTCAAACATCAGGCCGTCCGAGTTGAAGGTCTGGCTGGTGACTACTGCAACACAGCCATAGTCTGCCATGTCCAGCAGTTTTTCGTCCAGTGCGGTGGCATGCTCCAACGTGATGCGGCGCTTGCTGGTGATGATTTGTATTCCGAGAGTGTTTTCGATGTAGTCGTAGATGGATCGACAAACGATCTCCGGGGTCAAACCGGGAACAAGTTCTTTCAAAAAATAGTTTACGTCCAGGATCAGAGCCTTGCCGTCCAGATAGCGCACCCGATGAACGAGCCATCATAGCTCATTGTTTTCAAAAAAGCTGCTCTGTGCTGCGAAAGCCTTGCTCGCAAAAACGGTTTCAAAGCGAGTCACCTTGGTCACAGCGTGCAGGCGGTTGCGATGCGCTGTCTCCTGAAAGCTTTCGA
>CAYXQN010000023.1:17442-23057 GCA_964466825.1 uncultured Faecalibacterium sp.
ATGTGCTTCAATTTCCATCACCTCAAGGTGGACTACAAAAACGGCGATAAGTGGGCACTGATGCCGCCGGACTGCAAAGTGCTCAAGGAACTGTTCGCTTACTGGCAGGAGGGAATGCAGGCAGAAGACCCGGATTCCATCTTCAGCTTCTACAAGACTCTGATCCGGCTGCGCAAGCAGGAAACTCTCATCAGCGAGGGTGAAATCGAGTTCCTCTGTCCGGAAAACGAGGATCTGCTGGCATACCGCCGCTATAACAAGACCGGCGAGCTTCTGGTGCTCTGCAACCTGACCGGGCAGGAAATCGATGAGCCCCGGCTGGATGGCAGTTTGCAGAAGTTCTGCTGTCGAACTACGAGAAAAGGGAAAAACGACTGCGACCATACGAGTGTATCGTCCTGAAAAAGTAAACGCATGAAATAGAAAAACCGACCGAGCGGATAGTATCATCCGTTCGGTCGGTTTTGTTGCAGAAAGAAACTCAGCCGATCTCAGACAGAGCGGTTTCGATGTTGGCAAGTACCTTCTGGCTCAGCAGAACAAAGGCCTGCTTGGTGCGGCCGGAAGATACATTGACACAGTGGACGTTCTTGCGAGCAAAAAAGTCATCGGCTACCGGACCGGCAGCTGCACGGGTGTCGCAGAAGAAATGTGTACCGGGAAGCTCCAACCACTGTTCCAGCGCAGCAGAGTCAAACCCGGGGCCAATGGAAGTGTTGAACAGTACCTTTCCGGCTCCCAGTTTTTCAAACTCCGGCTGTCCCAGCAGCAGAACATTTTTATTCAGACAGGTAAAGACGACCTCGCTATCAGCAAGGAGCTGATCCAAGGGTTTATAGGTCATGCCGGCCTGTTCCGCTTCGGGCTTACGGCTGCGGCTGTAGTAGCTGATCTCGGCGCCCAGGAAGGCCAGAGCATCCGCGATCATTTTGCCGGATACACCCAAACCAACAATGCCGACCTTGAGTCCAGTGATCTCGACCGGCTCATCCCGCAGCATCGGCATCCCAAAACCGTGCAGCAAGCCTGTCAGCTCGTGCAGGACATATTCAACAACGCCTTTGTCACCGTAATCCCGGATACCCAACACACGAATGCCGTGGGCGCGTGCGTAAGCGATATCGACATTGGCACTTTCTTCGGAATAAAGGCTGCAGCACATACCGACGTAGCGGATGTTGGGGCAGCGCTCAAGCACGGTTTGACCAATGCGGGACGTATAACTCAACAATACTGCATCGGCATCCCCAATGCGGCGCACGATCTCATCGTCACTGCCGGGGATGTCCGAAAACAAAACGACCTCTTTGGCATAGTGATACAGAGCCTGCTCGGCAGAAGGGATCAGACTGACGGGTTCGATAGCAACTAACTTCTGAAACATAGAAAACCTCCTTGCTTAGTAGAAGCAGATGGGGGAAGACAGGTTGCGCAGCAGGGCTACCACGCTCCAACCGGCAATAGCGCTGGAACGGGAGTAAATGTCAACTACAGCCTTTACACCATCGATCTCGGCGGTGATCTTGTGGTCGTCACCCACCCAGTTGGGCACCGAATGCATGGTAACGTTGGTAACTTCAGGGCCGGTGGTAGCCAGAGAGGTGGCAACAGCTACGTTGACCCGGCGAGG
Source organism: uncultured Faecalibacterium sp. (assembly GCA_964466825.1). GTDB lineage: Bacteria > Bacillota > Clostridia > Oscillospirales > Ruminococcaceae > Faecalibacterium. Next base: position 19,073 of record CAYXQN010000023.1, read on the forward strand.
GAAAGTGGCAATGGCTTGTTTTGCATTGCCGGTAAACACGGTTGTTTTTTCTGTATCGGTCAGCAGGTGGTCAGCCCATACCGGAGTGTTACGGAATCCGCGGGCACCCGTGTGGGTCTCAATGCCAGCAGTTTCCTCCAGCTGCTGTGCCTGAGCCATCAGGCTTACGGTCTGAAGTACATCGAAGCCGCCGATCGCACCGTTGGCCAGATGCACCTTGGCACCGCCTTCTACAGCGGCTTGTTTGACCTGCTCATAAAATTCTAGATCGGCAAAGGCTCCGATGGAAATGACAACAAGGTCAACACCCCGGCGCAGTACAGGAATCGCCATGGCACGCACTGCTTCCACAGAGGCAGTTTCCACAATGTACTCCGGCTCCAATTCCAGCAGTTCTTCTACATTGGCGCAGGCCTTGCAGCCCATTTTGGAAGCAGTCTCTGCAGCATCGGCAGGGGTGCGGCTGGTCACACCCACCAGCTCGTAGTCCTCCAGCAGGCCTTTTTTCCATGCATCTGCTACGATATTACCCAGAAAACCGCAGCCGACGATCCCAAATTTCGTTTTCATACACGTTTCTCCTTTTTTGCTGTCGCTGTGCAGCTGATATCACTCCAATTATAGCATGGTCTGTGCGGAAAGAAAAGCGTTGTATCTATAGAAAAAGCCAGGGCAGGACCCTGGCTGAAAGTAATTTATACTTTTTTGGCGTTGGGATAGATGTGGGCCATGCGCTGGTCATCAAAATGTTCGTCCAGAAACTGTTCTATCCGATTTTGCGGGATAACACCGTTGGAACGGGCATTGTAACGGGCCAGTGCAAGGGTGCTGGTAAGCAGATTGACGGCCATGAAGACTGTCAGAAGCAGCGTCATCCAGGGGCGGATATGGCTGCGGAGCAGGCTCATCAGCTTTTCGATCAGGGGATAGCCGTAACGCATCCAGACAACTGCGGCAATGCCCCAGAAGAAGCAGTACAACAGGTTGATGCGTCCGCCCAGATTAAATTTGAATTTGCTGTAATCCCAGAATACAGTGCCGAACATCAGTTCAGTTGCAGCACTGCAGACGTATTCGTACACGCCGCCCATCACTGTGCCAAAGACGAACAGATAGCGGTCACTGCGGTGCTGCTCCTGACGCAGCAAAACCGTGGCCAGAACCAGGGCAAGTCCCCAGACAACGCTGAACGGCCCCCATACCAGGCTGGAGCGACTCATCCAGACACCAGCGGTGACCCGGCAAAACAGTGTCTCCACTACATCACCTAGAAAAGCACCGATCACAAACAGCCACAGCAGGTCTGTAAAGTCAAAGGGGTGCTGACCCTCGGCCAAAAGGTCGGTATGCGGTTTGGAAGTTTCGGGATAAGCGCGATGGATCCGCTTTTCTACGCTGGCTGCAATATGTCTGCGCAGACGATCAGAATACTTTTCGAGCTCTTGATTCATCTGCTCCAAACGAGGATACTGTGCGGCGGAGCGCCCAACCAGCACAGCGGAACTGATCTGGTCCAGCAAGGCAACTGCAAGACCAACCAATACAAGGGGCTTTGCGAGCCATTGCGGGAGCAGGCGGTAGAGCTCTAACAGATTGTCGTTGATCCATAAAATGCAGACTGTACCCAGCGCACCCCACAGCAGAGAATACTGCAGGCAGACATAGCCGTTCAGATTAAAACGTTTTTGTGAGTAATCCCACCATTTGTGATGGTGCAAGCGTTCCAGCAGTTTGCCGGTAAGCCACTCAATGACAGTAGCACTCAGCAGGCAGCCCCAGAATAGATAGACAGGCCGTGTGCGCAAATCGTGAAAGCCTACTGTTAAAAGTACACTGGTAAAACCGTAAACAAAACAAAATGGGCCGGAAGCAACGCCACGGTAAACAAAGTGCTTGCCGCGTACAGTGGCAACAAATGTTTCTCCGATCCACCCCAAAAAGGAATAAACCAGATAAAGTGTACCTAGCGTATAAATGTCGTATTTGATAAACGGTCCCTCCACTCTTCATAGATGCATGATATCCAACGGTCGTTGGATACAGTTTATCTCGAAATGCTGTGTGGAACAAGGCAGAAAGACCAAAGTTTACAGTTGGTGCAAAAAAGTTCAGTTTTTTGACATAAAAAGCCCCGTTTCTTTTTACAGAAACGGGGCTTGCGGGTTACAGAATGGAATTACATCTGGCTCTTATACAGTTCGACGATCTCCTCGACGCTGGTGTCACGGGGGTTGCCAGGACGGCAAGCGTCTGCAAATGCGCTCTCAGCCAGGAACTGGACATCTTCTTCCTTCAAGATACCCTTCAGGTTTGCGGGGATGCCCACGTCAGCGCTCAGCTGCTTGACGGCTGCGATGGTTGCATCTGCTGCTTCAGCATCGGTCATTTCGTTGATGCCCTTTACGCCCATTGCCTGACCAACGGCACGGTAGCGCTCGCCAGCAACAGTCTTGTTGTACTCCAGGCCGACAGGCAGCAGGATGGCGCAAGCCACACCATGGGGAGTGTCGTACAGAGCGGACAGACCGTGTGCCATGCTGTGGACGATGCCCAGACCGACGTTGGAGAAGCCCATGCCAGCGATGTACTGACCCAGAGCCATGCCCTCGCGTCCCTCGGGCGTGTTCTCGACTGCGCCGCGCAGGTTCTCGCTGATGAGCTTGATGGCTTCCAGATGGAACATATCCGAGATGGTGCAGTGACCCTTGGTGATGTAGCCCTCGATGGCGTGGGTCAGCGCGTCCATGCCGGTGGCAGCGGTCAGGCCCTTGGGCATCGAAGCCATCATATCGGGATCGACCACGGCGACCTCGGGGATGTCGTTGGTATCCACGCAGACGAACTTGCGCTTCTTCTCCACGTCGGTGATGACGTAGTTGATGGTGACCTCTGCTGCGGTGCCTGCGGTGGTGGGCACTGCGATGGTGAACACCGCGTGCTTCTTGGTGGGAGCAACGCCCTCCAGAGAACGAACGTCCGCGAACTCGGGGTTATTGATGATGATGCCGATCGCCTTTGCGGTATCCATTGCAGAGCCGCCGCCGATGGTCACGATGCAGTCTGCCTCGGCAGCCTGGAACGCTGCAACACCATTCTGCACATTCTCGATGGTGGGGTTTGCCTTGATGTCGCTGTAAACGCTGTATGCAAAGCCGGCAGCGTCCAGCAGATCGGTGACCTTGGCAGCAACGCCGAACTTGATCAGATCAGGGTCAGTGCAGACGAAAGCTTTCTGGTAGCCGCGTGCGGTCAGTTCGGGAACGATGTTCTCGATCGCGCCGTGGCCGTGGTAAGAAATAGTATTCAGAACGATACGAGCAGCCATAATGTAAAATCATCCAAACGTCTTTTTGCGCCGCAGTCGTCGGCGGCGTATTTTCCTGTCTTTCAGCATAACACATCGTCAAATTATTTGCAATGTCCTATTTTATATTTTTCCGCAAAATCTTTTACATTCGCCGCAAAATATGTTGATTTTCTCCAATTTCAGCCCTTTTCCATTTGGCATCCCCGCCGGACAAAAGCGTAATAGTTTTGTGAAACAAACCGCCAAAAAGTTGACATCCTGCTGGCTGCATGATATATTCGCGTTAGATATTTGTATATTTTCTGCGTTTCGCCGCACTTGCGGCGGGAAAGGTCTGATCTGATCATGGCATATTCTTTTAAACGCGTCTGTGCTGTTTTATTGAGCATTGCCCTGCTGGGCCTTGTCGCGCTCAGCGCTTCGGCGGCTTCCGTCCGCACCACTACGGTCAAGATGAACGTAGGTGTCCAGTTCTGGAAATCCGATTCCGACAAGGAGTCGATGGCGAACTCCGGCGTGGACTCTGCGCGGGACGCGACCCTTACGCGCCAGACCAACGGCACCTATACGCTGGCTCTGCCCATCCAGCAGGTCTCCAAAATGGGGATCGCCGGCGCTCTGAGCGGACTGACCATCGGAGATGTCACTTACGACGGTGAGCTTTCCGGCGAGCTGAGC
>CAYXQN010000024.1:0-22941 GCA_964466825.1 uncultured Faecalibacterium sp.
GTGTGGAGAAAAAGTATGTGGAAGAAGTCGGCAGCATGAACATCATGTTCAAGATCGACGGCAAGGTGTACACCGCTGCGACCGTCGGCACCGTTCTGCCCGGCGTGACCCGCCGCAGCTGCATCGAGCTGCTCAAGGACTGGGGCTATGAAGTCGTCGAGGGCAAGATCGCCATTGCAGACATCATGCAGGCCGCCCGTGAAGGCAAGCTGGAAGAGGTCTTTGGCACCGGCACTGCCGCCGTTGTTTCTCCGGTCAAGGAGCTGGTCTGGAAGGGCGAGCACGCCTACATCGGCGATGGCAATATCGGCCCTGTGACCCAGAAGCTGTACGACACCATGACCGGTATGCAGTGGGGCAAGATCCCCGACACCAAAGGCTGGATCGTCCCGGTCGAAAAACAGAACTAAGCATCACCTTCTTTACTCCTCCATTCTGAAGTTAGCAAACGCCGCCCGGCATAAGCCGGGCGGCGTTTGCTGCGTTATGAAAAAAAGCCCCCCGGAACCGCTTTGTTCTGCAGTTCCGGGGGTGTTGTTTCATAAGTACGGAAGGTGCGCTCCGAATGTTTTCCTCAGCTCTCCATAAATTCCACTTCGACCGTAAGATCCGGCAGTTCCGGGTTCAGCTTTTTCACCCAGTCGGTAAGGACCCGCTTGGTCGATTCCTGTGCGGCTTTGTAGAATTTCTGGTTGTTCCGGATATTTAGCATCAATTGGTTTTGAGCCTCTTCTACCTGACGCTTAGCTTCGTCTATGCCGTCCCCAACAGAATTATGAACCCAGCCGCCATCCGCATAGTAAAGCGTCATCACTTCGTCATAAATGATTCGGAAATTGCTGACCTCCAAATTCGGTACGCGGATCAGAACATATTGGCGCGCTTCGTCTATGATAAATTCGGACTGTTTCATATCCACGGTGAAAACGCCTTCGCCGGGTACTTCCAGCCAGACGGTGGGTTTTTGGGTGAATCGACCAATAATATTGTTCAGCCAGGAGCGATCCCCCTCGGTTTCTTCCAGTTGGTAAATAATATCGCGGACATTCAGAACTTCCAATTTCGATTCCTGTTTCAGGCTGTCAATCTGGATCTTCGTTTCATTGGACACACTATAATTCTGGTATCCCCAGGCATAATAGCTCTGATAAACATTTTCCGCCGCTTCAGTTTTTGCCATCTTAAAAGCCTTTGCTGCGGCAGCGCCTCCGATTGTTGCCGCGCAAATGATCAATATGATCGCAGCAATCATTACTGCAGCCGAGCTGATCGTCGGGAGGGGGATATGACCGCGAGATCCAAGCGTTGCCGGCTCGCTCAGAGAATTTTGTGTAGGCTGTGCCAAAATTTCTTTCTGTTTCATTTTCACTCCCCCTTAAAACCAACCTTGACGATTTTGGTTCCGCCACAGGCTGTTTCTGCCAGACTCTTTGTCTGAGCAATTGCTGCTTCCTTGGCGCTTTCCATCAAAGTGCGATATCCCTTGATATTATCTTCGAGACTACCTTCAACACCATTAACGATCGAAGCTCTCGAATTCAGAAATGCAGTCACGCCGTCCTCCGCATTCGTGATCAGCGAAAACTTGTTGACTTCCATGATCTTTCCGGATTCGTGTTCATCCAGATAGAATTTAACTTGCGGCATCTCGATCAAAATCGCCACCTCTATGTCGTTTGCCGTAATTTCTGCACTTTGCAAATCCACGGTAAAGACGAGGTCACCTTTCAGAATCTCGATTGCTTTGTATGCTGTTCCAACCTTCTGGGCATTATCAAGTGTCACTCCAGCCGCCAGAACTTGCAGTTTTCCGACAGCTTCCATTCTTTGCTCCAAAATATCAGTGGTTTCCTTGGCTCTCAACCCATCCTCTCTGCCAGCGGCGATGCCGTCGGTCACACCTTTTTTGGATCCGACCGCAGTGCCTACGGCAGTACCCAGCGAAGTCCCTAAGGTTATACCACTCTGATACGCCCCGAAGCATATAAATGCTGCCACTGCCACAACCAAAGCCGCTGATGCGATCACAATCAGATTTAAATTCAGTTTCCCATTCAATTTCATATTATCACCCTTGTTTGACTTTGATCATCTTTTCTCAATACTGACATATCTCTGCACATTGATGGTCGTTCCATCCAGTTCCATAGAAATCGGGATCGTCACTGTGCGTTCTTTTGTCACGAGTTCAAGCGGCGTTTCGTTTTTGAATTTGTAGTCACTGTTGGTGAGCTTATAGGATACAGTCAGCTTCTGATCTTCCCGGATCAAAACGTTCGTAAGGTCTTTTACCTCTTTGCCGTCCACCTTGACTGTGCACACACCGTATCTCGCATCGGTGTTCAAGTTGACCAGATAGGTTTTGAGGATATCCGGGTCGACAGTCTTTTGAAGTTTTTCAGTAACAAGAATCTTATATGTCTTTTGACCATTGATCGTATCCACAGATTTCTGTATATGCTGGTACTCGCTGGGGATGATCGTGCATTTTCCCGTCGTCTCTACTGTGATAAAATCGCCGTACTTGAGATTCGTACGGGTCCATTCCTTGCCTTTCTTTACCGTTTCAGCATCACCATCATTTACACGGATGCTGCTTTCCCGATCCGTTATCAGACTGACAGTGATCATCGGGTGGAGCTCTACGGCGTAATCAGTCATAGCATCAGACGGATCGCTCTCGTAAAATTCAACGTATCCAACAGAATCCGGGTTGGAAGTAAACTGCTTGGGCGATGCCGAAACAAAGAACCATCGGCTTGTGTCGTACTCACAGCGAAGAATGTATGGTTCTGCGGACGAGACTTTCATCTCCTTGGAGCCATTCACACTCCAGTCTCCGGTCGTTTTAACGTCCTGTTTTTGACCGAAGCGATCCGTATAATAAATGCTGGTACGGAACTCACGCGTTACATATCTGCCAACCGGGACGATCTGGATGCCGCCTGCAGAAAAATCGACCGGGATCGTATAAACCAGCTGACCATCCTGCTCCTGAACGGCTGCCAGTTTACGTTCGCCCTCCGCAGTCGTTGTGTAGATCCGGTATTCCTCGAACTGATACAAATTACTGTTGCTGTTTTTCGCTTCAGCAACAGCGGCATAGATCGACTCACCAGGGGCCAGATAGCAATTATTCGGATCGATCGCTTTGGTCAATGCAGCATCCGTATAATATGCGGTATTCAGGTAGTTGTTCTGTGCAAAGGACACGCAGACTTTTCCATCATACCATTCGTCCGGATCCTTGCGCACTGTCACAATATACTCGCCATTTTCATCCAGTTTTTGATCATCTTTCATTTGCAAATACTCAACATAACTTTCGTCGGTTGTAATATTCGACTTTTTCAGCAGCGTTTCTTCAGCCACACAACCGGAGAAAAAGGTCAATGCCATTCCTCCCATTATCAATGCCGCCAGTATTCTTCTCATTTGATCGTCCTCCTTGATCCATGCAGTTTTGAGTGGCTTTTCGCCCATAACCCGCGCTGTTTTTTTCGCGCTTAAGAACTCCAACACAAGTGTACCCCCCCCCGACACGCATTGCAAGACCTTGTCTGGAAAAACGCAAAAATTTCCGCCTGCATTATGGTACAAACCAAATCAAAACAAAGGAGTCTATTGTATGAAGCCTGATATTTCTCGTATTTTTCAAAGAAAAAGATCCCAAAGCGACTCTGTCGCCCGTACATTCAGCCGGATCAAGTCCATAACCTGCCCCTGTTGCCATCACACCTTAAGTCTGAACCCCCACACAAAAGTATGGAGTTGTGACACCTGTGCCTACTGTATCTCTCAGACGGCGCTCCTGCACGGATATACCTACTGGTTCTGCGATAAGTGCAACACCTTTTTGAATGTTCAACCCGGCTTCAATACCGAGCGATTGGAGTGGACCTGTCTGATCTGCAACCACAAAAATGACGTCAGCGCCGACAACATCCTTGAGTGATCCCAAAAACCAAAGCCCCCTGCGCAGCCTTAGGGCGTCGCACAGGGGGCTTTGGTTCTTTAAGGAGAATTCAGGCGTTATCGTTCTTTAACAGGCACAACAGCCTCAGGCGTCAGGCCAGCGCCCTCGGCGCAAAGGTGCACACTGCCAGTCTCATCGGCCTGCACGATGGCCAGCGCCTCGCCCCAATAGGGGAGGGTAGAGTCGTTCTGGTAACCCTCCAGATTAAAGGGGCAGCCATTTCCAAGTGCCAGCAGCTTGCCGCCGGTCACACTGACCTTGATGCGGTCATTGCGCATCGGCTTTACAATGCCGGCCGGGTCGGTATAGCGCAGACGGACATAGCACAAATGTCCCGGCTGAACGGTGAGCTGTTCCGGCTCTGCACGCAGCTGTGTAACATCGGCAGCAGTGGTCAGGGCACAGCGGCCGGTCTCCTGACCTGCCACATTATAAGCCACTGCTTCCAGAGTACCCGGCTGATACTTGCATTTGAACACGAACCGACAGTCATTTTTGGCCTTTTTCCGGCCGATCTCCTGACCATTCAGCAGCAATGCTACCGCAGCTGCCCGGGCATACACCTCAACTTCAGCCGTTTTGCCTTCACAGCCAGGCCAGCTCCAGCTTTCCATCGCATTGGTCATCTTCCAGGCAGAAGGCGAGTGCTTATCGCCGGTATGATTGACCGGCCGCACTGCCAGGAAAGGCCCTTCGGCCTGTTCCAGTGCCACCCGGGTATATAGCGCTTCACCCAAAGGTTTACCGGTCAGGTCAATACGTCCGGAGCCTGCCGACACCCAGCCCAATCCGCCGTCAAAGCGGGGAGCATAGTCTGCATATTCCCAGCTGCCGACCATCACTTCGCCCAGATAGTCCATACCGGCCCAGACAAAATCACCGATCAGCCGTGGCTCCTGCTTGGCCAGCTCCCGGAAACGGTAGGCATCCCTGCAGAATGTCTCGCTGCCCAGAATAAGCCGCTCCGGGTATTTCTTCAGATCGTGCTCATAGCGGTAAATACCATAGTTATAACCCGCCACATCCATCCGCGCAAATGCGTCGCGGGTCTTGAGGTCACAAGGGTAGATGGTAGCACCGCGCTTCATGAATTCATCGCCCAAAAGTCCGGCAAGATTGTTGAAGAACTGGCTGCCCACGGCCTTCTTTTTCCTGGTCGCATCCTCTGCCTGTTTTTTAGCCTTTTCGTCACTGTAAACGCCAAAGCCTACCGAGCTGAGGAAGTTAAAGAAAATATTCACACCGCAGGTCACCGGACGGGTCGCATCCAGGCTGTGCAGATATTCGGTCATTTCTCCCGTCAATGCAATGCCTTTGGGCTGTGCCGTCTCGCTGACTTCGTTGCCGGTGGAGTACAGGATCACACTGGGATGGTTATAATCTTTTTCCACCATGTCCTTCAGGTCCTGTTTCCACCAGTCATTGAAGTAATCCACATAATCATGCTCGGTCTTATGGATATACCAATGGTCGATGTACTCATCCATGACCAGAACGCCCATCCGGTCGCAGGCCTCCAGCAAAGCCTTGGAGCACGGATTGTGTGCCGAACGGATGGCGTTGTAACCATTCTCCTTCAGCAGACGGATCTTGCGTTCCACTGCGTCCGGCAGACACACCGCTCCCAGCAACCCATTATCGTGGTGGATGCAGGCACCCTGCAGGATGACCCGGCTGCCATTGATCAGAAGCCCCTGCTGCCCCCATTCCAGTGTACGGATACCAAAGTCTGTCTCTGCAGTATCCTGTACATACTTTGCACGCAGGGTATAGAGCGCCGGATGCTCCGGGCTCCACAACTGTACCTCCGGCAATGCGATGCGCAGCTGCGCCAGGCCGTTTGTGCTTGCGGCGGTCTGCTGTGCCAGCAGCATTTCGCCATCCCAGACCTCAACCCGGACCGGACCATCTGCCGTGGTGTGCACATCCACCTCGATCTGCGGCGGGGCGATGCTGCAGGTGCGCACTTTCAGCCCCGCAAAGGGGATATGCTCTGCACCACCGATCCAAAGGTTGACCGGCCGGTAGATGCCCGCACCGGAATACCAGCGGCTGTTGGGCTGGTCCGCATTGTGTGCAATGACCTGCAGACAGTTGACCTGCCCAAAGCACAGCTGTCCGGTCAGATCCACCGTAAAATTGGTATAGCCATACGGACGGAAAGCAAGCTTTTTGCCGTTGAGCCAGACCTCGGCGTTATGATAAACACCCTCAAATTCCAAAACCACAGTCTGCCCGGCCCAGGTCTGTTCTGGCTCAAACTGCTTTTCGTACAGATAGTCAAAGCCCTCATACCAACCGGTATTCGTACCGCCGGGGGCTGTTTCGGTGCGGGGCTCAGTCAATGCTGCATCATGCGGCAGGGTGACCGGCATTGCAGGGTCGTTGCTTTGTAAATGGCGGAAGGTCCAGCCGGTGTTAAAAGAAAGGGCTTTCACGTTCGATTCTCCTTTGTTCAAAAATACCATTACCGTCCAGCAGAAACTCCACCGGACGGTAATGTTTTTATGGTTCGTTCAGGGTCTGCTCAAGGCTTAGTTTTTTGCCGTAAAGCCTTCCACGATCAAAGCCAGGATGCTGACCAGATAGCCAACTGCACCCACGATGGAGATGTTCAGGGCAGTTTCTTCTGCAGCAGGGTAGTTGACCGGGATAAAGTAGACATCGGCAGCCAGACTTGTGCGCGCCAGCACAAACTGTGCAAAGCCCACGATCAGCGCTGCGGCAGCTACCAGCAGCACCACATCGTATACCACAGCAGGCAGCTTATTGCCCGCCGCAAGCAGTGCCAGGATGCACACCAGAGCAATGCCGCCGCCCACAAAGGGCAGCATGTTGGTAGCAGATGCCGCCAGATAGCCGGTGTAGGAAGTGTACGCATACACCAGGATGCCAATGATGCCGGCCACCGCTGCGGTCAGCAGCTTGGGGTTCAATTTCGTTTTCATGGCTCATGCCTCCTTTGCGGTCTTGCGCTTTCTAAAGCTGGTCACAACATACATCAGCAGGCAGACAGCCGTCAGACCTGCAAAGACGTAAGTGCTGGTCTGGTAAGCGGTACGCCACCAGGTCTGCACCTGAATGGTGTGAGTGGTGGAGTTGACGCCGTTCATTGCGGCGCTGTTTGCAAAAGCGTACAGCAGATAGTGCAGGTTCTGCTTGATGGCCAGCAGCATATCACGGTCGCCGGAGAGTGCCTCTGCGCTCCAGTAAGTGATATCATCGCTGACACCAAAGCCGCAGAATGCGGTGGTGCCTGCCAGGATAGACTCCTTGGGAGCTGCGCACAGGGAAACACTGCTGAAGTCGGTAACGTTGTAGCCGTTGAAGCCCCACTCGTTGCGCATGATCTGCACCTGCACACCAACGTTTGCGCTGGATGCAACTGCACCAATGCGGTTGTAGGAACTCATAACGCCCAGCGCACCCACGGTGTAGGTGTCATTGCGAGTCTCATCATTTTCAAAGGAAGCGGGCTTACCGTTGCCTTCAAATGCCTGCTGCAGGTTGCGCAGCTCCAGCTCACGGGCCTTCTGCTCGGTCATAAAGACAGCAATGCCGGAACGGTTTGCTTCCTGATCGTTAAATGCTGCGTGCTTGATGTTGACCAGCGTACCCTTGCTCTGAGCGCCCTGCACCACAGCCGAACCGGTATAACCGGACAGGATGGGATCCTCAGAGTAATATTCACTGCCGCGGCCATTGTAAGCATGACGATGGATGTTCATGCCGGGGCCGATCATGATGGGCAGGTTCAGCACCAGAGTGCTCTCGCCCAAGGTGATTTCGCCCACCTGGTAAGCCAGTTCCTTGTTCCAGCTGTATGCGATGTTCTGCGGTGTGGGGCCAACACGGGTAGCGTAATCGTAAGCATCTGCGTCCTCATACGGAGTACCCTGGTAGCCGCCCTCGGTCAGATAGTGAGAGTCGGAACCGTTGGGGCCGTCATCGGCTGCGTACTGCAGCAGACCCACAGAGTCGATGTTCTGGATGTTATGGAATGCGTGGGATGCAAAGTCCAGGAATTCTTCTACGGTTGCCTTGTTGATCAGTTCGTCCCAACGAGGATCATCAAAGTCTGCACCCTTCAAGTCGTTCAGGGTCAGCTCGCTGGTGGTATCGCCAAAGATCAGGTCCGAAGTATCTTCGTTGGTCTCCAGAGCGATAAAGTCATTGGCCAGCAGTTCTGCCAGACGGCCGGTAGCCGTCAGACCGGTAATGGTCTCGGGGAAGGTGCCGTTCCAATCGCTGCGGGTCAGATAAGTAACCGTGCCCGGGATAAAAGTATTGATATCCATGGAGTAGTCGCCATCGCTGACTGCATTGGTGATCTCCACGCCAGCCTTGCTGACCGAGAAGGTGTCTGCGTCCACATCGCCGCCCCAGGTCCAGTCATAAGTCTTGGAAGCATCGCCGTCAGCCGTCATGCCGTCGGCAGTGGTCTTGCCCTGTGCAGCAAGGATATTGTTCAGTGCATCGTGAGAATCATCGCCGATGGCAAAATAGTACTTGCCCGGATCTACAATAAAGGTCTGCGCATTCTCGCTGTCGTAGCTTGCCAGGTTGGCCATATCTACCTTCATGGTAATAGTCTGGCTCTCGCCGGGCTGCAGGGTGTTGGTCTTCTCGTAGTCCATCAGCTGGACCGCAGATTTTTCGATGTGATACTGCTTGTCGTAGTCGGTATAGGGCACGCTGGCGTAAAGCTGAACAACAGCCTTGCCTGCAGTGCTGCCGGTATTCTTGGTCGTCACGGTCACGGTGGCAGTGCGCTTGTCACCCGTTACGACCACATCATCCAGTGTCTGTTCAAAGGTGGTGTAGCTCAGGCCATGGCCAAAGGGATAGACGACCTCATTGGTATACTCCCAGGTGCCGTCCTTGGTGGCAATGGTGCCGTCCGCATTGGCGTATGTACCTGCAGAAGCATTTGCGCCGCCGTTGCCCAGCACGATATCCGCATAGCGGGTCTCATAGTAACGGTAGCCGGTGTAGATGCCTTCGCTTTCCACCAGATAGGAGTTTACATGGGCAGCCTGTGTGAAGTCTGCTGCGTTCGACCAGGAGATGACACCATAGTTCTGCACTGCAGGTGCCAGAGCACTGTTCTTTGCAAAGGTATCGCCCAGGTGTGCCGAAGGAGAAACGGTGCCGTTCAGCACATCAGCCACACCGTAGAAGCCGTAAGCGCCCGGGTAGCCGACCCACAGGATCGCATCGATGTCCGGATCGTCCTGCAGATTTGCGATCTCCATCTGGTTGGTAGCATTGATCAGAACGATGACCTTATCAAAGTTGGCTTTGGCTTCCTCGACCATTGCCATTTCATCATCGCTCAGGCTCAGGATATTGCCGGTCACGGTGGAAACACCCTCAGCCAACCCCTCCTCACCGGGGAAATAGCTGGTACCCTCGCCGCCGGGGCGGCCCACCACAACGATGGCGGCATCTCCGTACTCGGTGTACTTGGATGCAAAGTTCGGGTTAAGTGCTTTCAGCTCTGCAAGGGTCAGCTCGCAGGGGTCCTTGGTAGAAGTGATTTCTGCATATGTAGGCAGGATACCGCCGCCGAACATGGGGATGGTCCATTTCTTATCTGCAAAGAAAGCTTCATACGCTGCCAGCGTTTCGGGGTTCAACTGGAAACCACGCTCGGTAAAGGCGTCAAAGATCTCTACCGTGGACTTGCCGTCCGGCACGCTGCCGCCGCTGTTGCCGTAAACGGGTGCGTAGCTGCGCACGCCCAGCATGGTGATCTTGGCATCGCTTGCCAGAGGCAGAGCGTTGTTCTCATTCTTCAGCAGAACAAAGGTCTCCTGTGCGGTCTTGATCGCAAAATCACGGAAACCCTCGTATGCTTCTTTTGCGGTCTTAAATTCGGACTTATAGGTCCATGCGTCTTCTTCATTTTCAGAAGTTTCGGTCACGGTCATTGTACTGCGGGTGCCCAGAAAAGCATCCACAGAGGTACGGTAGGTCTCCAGGATACTGCCGGCCGACATCGATACAGCCAGAAGTAAGGCAGTTACCATGGATAAACCGCGCCACAAGTTCGTCTTTTTCAACATTATGGTCCTCCTTTAATTTTTGCCGTTCCCTCTTTGGCGGGTGAGGAAAGTGTCCGGCCCAAAGAAAAATCGGCAGAGTGGGTCAAACCTCTGCCGATAGTATAGATGTTTTGTGTAAAATGACAACAGTTTTTTCCTGAACTGTCATTTTGAAGCCTTGAAATGCTCTGCCAGCGGCAGAACCGCTATCACACAGAACATTCCATCCTGTGCCTGCAAACGCAGGGTCCCACCATATTGCTCCACGATGCGCCGGATACTTTTGACGCCAAAGCCATGCCAGTCCGGGTCTCCCTTTGTCGTCTGCGGCAGACCATTGACGAACTTCGGGCTGCCCGCCATATAGTTTTCCATCCGGATCAGCAGCATTCCGCGGTCTTCCCGCACCTGCAGTCCGATGTAGCGTTTATCTTCCGGCAGCTGCGTCACTGCCTCAATGGCATTATCCAGTGCGTTGCCAAACAGGGAGTAGATCTCGCCCGGCTTCAAAAAACACAGCTTTGCACCATCCACCATATAATCCAGCTGGATACTGCGGCTCTGGCAGATGACCGAACGTTCCGCCAACAGCACATCCAGCGGCTCGCAGCCGGTCCGGACGGTCGTATCGTAAATCCGCACCGCATTTTTCAGCTCGTCCAGTTCTTCCGCCGGTACCTTGTCGCCCAGCGTATAAAGCTGCTTGCGGATATCGTGGCACTTGATGTTGATCAGCTCCATGGATTCGCGCGAAAGTTCCAGCTGCTGACGCTGCTGGCGCATCATCTGCTGCAAAATTGTGTTGTCACGCTCCGCACTGCTGCGCTCCATCATTTCGCACAGCATAAAGAACAGCAGCACCGTTACCACCAGATCAAATGCACTGTACAATGTAAAGAGCGACGCCCCGTAGAAGGAACCGTAGTAATTGAACAGATTGACAAACAGATTGAGCAGCAGCTGAAAACCGGCGGTGACCAACAGCATCGTGCGGCCCGGCAGGGGACCCAGATTTGGTCTTTGCAGCCTCCGGGAGAACATAAAGTAACACAGGATATACAGCACTGCAAACAACGGCACATAGGCGTATCCCCATGCCCAGGTAGCCCTGTAGCGGGACAGCACATAGATCAGATTCTGCATCAGCCGTGCGCCCCGGAAGATGATATGCTGCATCGTGCCAGAAGCCGTTGCATAAAATACAGCCCAGGAAAATGGGATCTTAAAACAAAGCCAGACCCCCAGAGCTGCTATGGTCCACAGAAGAAAGGTGCGGACCGACTCTGTATAGACGTTGCTGGGCAGATGGCCCATATTTTCGGTAAAAACAAACGCCACCAAAAGGATCGCCGCGCAGCGCTGGCCAAAGTTTGCCCTGTGCTCCATCCCCCAGGTGGTAGCTGCAATGCAGACCGCCAGCTCCAGCACAAAGCCATGCCGGATCAAAAAATAGGCAATGCTGTCGATCAGGCTCATAGCATCCTCTCACTTCCTACAAAGGCCGCAAATTCTTCCAGAAATTCTTTTTTACGCAGGCGGCTGATCTGCAGCCGTTCACCGTTCATCAACAGCAGCTCGCCGCCCTGCACCTCCCGGATCTGACGCTGGTTGACCAGATAGCATTTGTTGCAGCGCAAAAAACCCCAGCCGTGCAGCTTTTCTTCCGTATCCTGCAGGGTACCGCTGCACTCAAACTCGCCCTGTTCTGTGTGGTAGGTCAAACGGTGGCCCCGCACCTCGATATACAGGATCTCCCGCAGAAGCAGCCGGAGCGATCCAGCAGCCTGATTCAACACAACACTTTGCACCGTATTGCGGCAGCGGGCCACCGCACGGTCCAGTTTGGGACAAAGCGGCCCGTATTTGACCGGCTTGATGACGTAATCCAGTGCATCCACTTCATAGCCCCTTACGGCAAACTGTGCCATATTGGTCACAAAAATCAGCACGACCTTCTGGTCTATCTCCCGCAGGCGCTGGGCAGCTTCCATTCCATTGATGCCCGGCAGCTCAATATCCATAAAGACGATATCGTAATTTGCCGTGTAATGTTCCAAAAAAGTCTCTGCATCTCCGAATACCTCGTACTCCATTCTTACAGTACGGCTGACCCGGTATTCGTTCAGACAGCTCTGCAGCAAGTCCAGTTCCTTCTGGCTGTCCTCCACGATCGCAATGCGCAGCATCTCCGTGCGCCTCCCTTCCTCTGTATTGCACAACACAATCAGTATAACGCAGACTGCCCAAAAAGGCAACTTGCCACGGTTTTTCAGGCGTTCATCGCTGTTTTTTGCACCTGCAGTTCCACCTTGACAAAGAACACAAGTTAGCCTATACTACCATTGTTAACATAAACTAACATTTTTAAAATTTGGATTCAGAAAAGGGCAATCGCTATGACACTAAAGGAACTTGAGATCGGTAAAAGTGCGCTCGTACAGAGCGTGGGCGGCAGCGGAGCGCTGCGCCAGCACTTTTTGGATATGGGCCTGATCCCCGGAGCCCAGGTCACTCTGATAAAACTGGCTCCCATGGGGGATCCCATGGAACTGCGCATCCACGGCTATGAACTGACCTTGCGTCTGGATGATGCAGCACAGATCGAGATCCTGCCAGTTGAGAACGCAGCTGCACATCCCGAACAGCCGGTCGAAAAAATGGTGGAGCACCCCGGTCTGGGCGAAGGCGGCCGCTATCACCTGAAAGAGGACGAGCATCCTCTGCCGGATGATCAGACCTTGACCTTTGCACTGGCAGGCAACCAGAACTGTGGCAAAACCACCCTGTTCAATCAGCTCACCGGTTCCAACCAACATGTTGGCAACTTTCCGGGTGTGACCGTGGACCGCAAGAGCGGTGCCATCAAGGGACACCCGGAGACCGAGGTGACCGACCTGCCGGGCATCTACTCGATGTCTCCCTACTCCAGCGAGGAGATCGTTACCCGGCAATTTATTATCAACGAAAAGCCTACCGGTATCATCAATATCGTTGATGCAACCAACATCGAGCGCAACCTCTACCTGACCATGCAGCTGATGGAACTGAACATTCCCATGGTCCTGGCACTGAATATGATGGACGAAATGCGCGGCAATGGCGGTACTGTGCGCATCAATCAGATGGAAGCCATGCTGGGCATCCCGGTCATCCCCATTTCTGCGGCCAAAAACGAAGGTGTCGATGAACTGGTGGATCATGCTCTGCACATTGCCAAATACCAGGAGCGTCCGGGGCGGATGGATTTCTGCGCCGAAGACGATCACGGCGGCGCTGTACATCGCTGTATCCACGGCATCATCCATCTGATCGAAGACCATGCCAAGACCTCCGGAATTCCGGTGCGTTTTGCTGCCACCAAGCTTGTAGAAGGGGACAAACGCATCGAAGAAGCCCTGAAGCTGGATTCCAACGAAAAAGAAATGATCGAGCTGATCATCTCTCAGATGGAGCAGGAGCGTGGGTTGGACCGTGCTGCCGCCATTGCAGATATGCGTTTTTCCTTTATTCAGGAGCTGGTAGCCAAAACGGTCGTCAAACCGCACGAAAGCAAGGAACAGCGCCGCTCGGAGCGGATCGACCGCTTTTTGACCGGCAAATACACCGCCATCCCCGCCTTTGTAGGCATTATGGCGCTGGTGTTCTACCTCACATTCAATGTTTTCGGTCTGTTCTTCCAGGAGCTGATGGCACAGGGGGTGGACGCCCTGACCGCCCTGGTCGATGGCCTGCTCACCAGTTGGAATTTCAATGCAGCCATCCACTCCCTTATCATCGACGGTATCTTCTCAGGTGTGGGCAGTGTGCTGAGCTTTTTGCCCATTATCGTAGTGCTGTTCTTCTTCCTCTCCATGCTGGAGGATACCGGCTACATGGCCCGCGTGGCGTTTGTGATGGACAAGCTGCTGCGTCGTCTTGGTCTGTCCGGCCGCAGCATCGTGCCCATGCTCATTGGCTTCGGCTGCACCGTGCCGGGCGTAATGGCAAGCCGCACCCTGCCCTCGGAGCGGGACCGCAAAATGACCATTCTGCTCACACCGTTCATGAGCTGCTCTGCCAAGCTGCCTATCTACAGCCTGTTTGCCAAAACCTTCTTCCCGGAGGTGGCAGGTCTTGTAATGGTCGGGTTGTACTTTGGCGGCATTGCTGTCGGTATTCTGATGGCATTGCTGCTCAAGAGTACCGTATTCAAGGGCGAAGCGGTCCCCTTTGTTATGGAGCTGCCCAACTACCGCCTGCCCGGCATCCGGAACGTGGCACAGCTTTTGTGGGAAAAGGCCCGTGACTTTTTGGAGCGTGCCTTCACGGTCATCTTTGTTGCAACCATCCTCATCTGGTTCTTGCAGAACTTTGATCTGCACCTGAGCCTGACCGCAGACCCCCAGAACAGCATTCTGGCACTGCTGGCAGGCGATATCGCCCCATTGTTTGCTCCGTTGGGCTTTGGCGACTGGCGGGTTTCCACCGCTCTCATCTCCGGCTTTATGGCCAAGGAGAGCGTCGTTTCTACCCTGATGGTGCTGTTCGGCTCTGAAGCTGCCCTGGCTGCCGCCCTGACTCCGGCACAGGCAGCCCCACTGCTGGTATTCTGTCTGCTGTACACCCCCTGCATTGCTGCAGTGGCATCGGTCAAGCGGGAACTTGGCGGCAAGTGGGCAACCATCATGGTCGTAAATCAGTGCACGGTTGCATGGCTGTGTGCTCTTGTGGTACGGCTTGTAGCAGTAGCTGTATTCTGATTTGTATCCGAAAGGCAAGCGCTTTCAGGCGCTTGCCTTTTTATTTCAGTTCTTATCAGCAGCTGGTTGCCGCCGGCCTTGACATCCCTGCTGCTCCGTGCTATATTATTTCATTATTGAACGATTCAAAACAGAAAAGAGGGAAGAAGATGAATCCCAGCCTGGAGTTTTCCATCAACATGATGCTGGCCTACAACAGCGTATGCAAGCCCTTTTGCCATGAACTGCACCTGCCTCAGACAGCATTTGATATCCTGATGTTCCTGGCCAACAACCCGGACTGTAAGACGGCCAGCGATATCGTGGAGTACCGCAAGATCAAGGCGAACCTCGTCTCCATCAATGTGGACAAACTGGTTCAGGACGGATTTTTGGAACGCAGAGCCGTTGCCTCTGACCGGCGCAAAACTGAGCTGATCTGCACTGAAAAAGCGCAGTCTATCATTCAGCGGGGCCGGGCTGTGCAGGAAGCGTTCTTCGCCCGCCTGCTGGTCGGCATTGACGAACCCACACGGCAGGCCTTTGCCCGCACAATGGAGATCATTGGCGGCAACCTGGATCAGATCTTAAAGGAGAACTGCTAATATGAGCGTTTTATTGACTGTGATCGTAACCTTTTTTGCCGGCATGGGTGCTGGCCTCGGCACCGGCTTTGCCGGCATGAGTGCCGCTGCCGTCATCAGCCCGATGCTTATCACCTTTTTGAACATGGACCCCTACATGGCGGTGGGCATTGCGCTCTCGTCGGATGTACTGGCAAGCGCCATTTCTGCCTATACCTACCACAAAAACAAAAACCTCGACATCAAAAACGGTCTGATCATGATGGCCAGTGTGCTGACCTTTACCGTTGTGGGGAGCTGGCTGGCAAGCCTTGTACCCTCCACCACCATGGGCAATTTCTCTGTATTCATGACCTTTTTGCTGGGCATTAAGTTCATCGTCAAGCCGGTCATGACCACCAAGGAAGCCATGCAGGGGGTCAGCGCCAAAAAGCGGGCGATCCAGTCCCTCGTATGTGGTATGTTCATTGGCATGATCTGCGGATTCATCGGCGCCGGCGGCGGCATGATGATGCTGCTCATCCTGACCAGTGTGCTGGGTTATGAACTGAAGACCGCTGTTGGAACCAGTGTGTTCATCATGACCTTTACTGCCCTGACCGGAGCGGTGTCCCACTTTATGATCAGCGGGATGCCGGATTGGTTCGTGCTGGCACTGTGTGTGGTGTTCACCCTGCTGTGGGCACGCATTGCCGCCGTATTTGCCAACAAAGCCGAGCCCAAGACCCTCAACCGTGCCACCGGCGTGGTTCTGGTGGTGCTGGGCGCTGTCATCATGGGCTTTAACCTGATCGCATAAACCAGAACGAAACAAGCGCAAAACGACCCCCGGAGAACTGTCTCCGGGGGTCGTTTTATGCGGAAAAGCCTTTCGCCGTCACTGGCGGTATTCTGCACGCCGCACACAGGTGCGGATCTCGTCCATCGTGGGCAGAGCGGGGATCGCACCGCTGCGGGTGGTCGTCAGGCTGCCTGCGGCATTTGCAAACTGCACGACATCCCGCAGTTCCATCCCGGAAAGCTGTTCCAGCGTGCAACCCTTGAGCTGCCAGAGCAACGCCCCCACAAAGGCATCTCCCGCCCCGGTCGTGTCGATGGTATCGACCCGGTAAGCAGGGCAGTGACCGCAGCAAGCGGCGTTCCGGTAATAAGCGCCCTTTTCTCCCAGCGAAACAAACACAGCCTTCGGCCCTGCCTTTAACAGAGCAGCCGAGCCACGCTCCGGGTCCGACTCCCCTGTAACGAGCTGCATTTCCTCCTCGGAGACCTTCAGGATATCCGCAGAAGCGATCCCTTTTTTGATCTGGCAGCGTGCCTGCTCCACGTCCTCCCAGAGGGCAGGACGGTAGTTCGGGTCAAAGCTGATAAGACAGCCCTGCGCTCTTGCGGCTTGTACCGCAGCAAACGCTGCGCTACGGCAGGGTTCTCCCGTCAGCGACACCGATCCGTAGTGGAAGATCCGGCAATCTGCCAGAAGTTCTGCGGGGATCTCCTCCGCACGCAGCATCAGATCTGCTCCCGGCTTGCGATAAAAGGTAAAGGAGCGATCTCCCGTTTCATCCAACTGGACAAACGCCAGCGTCGTCGGGATCTCCGGGTCTGCCCGCAGTGCCGAGACGTTGATCCCATGCTGCACCAGAACGCTTTTGAGATATGCGCCAAATGCGTCCTGACCGACCTTTCCCACAAATGCCGAGCTGCCGCCCAGCTTGCTGTTCATTGCCAGAACATTGGCGGGCGCACCGCCGGGATTGCGGGCAAAGCGGGCGATGCCCTGTTCGGTAACGCCGCAAGGCGTAAAGTCAATGAGGATCTCGCCCAGACTTACAAGGTCGAACATCCGTCTTCCTCCTTCTTTTCCCGGAGCTGCGCCACGATACGCTGGTACAGCCCTTTGTCGATCTGATAAAAGCCAAGCACCACGGCAGTCACGATCCACAGGATCCCCGGCACTGTGGAAAAGGAATGGTGGATCACGGTCTGCACCGCTGCGCTCTGGGTCTGATTGGCGGCAAAGCCCATCCGTCCCAGAACTGCCGCCAGCGCAGACGTTCCGATCGCCATGCCCAGCTTATTTCCCAGCGAAACAAAAGCATACTGGAAACCGTCGTTGCGGATGCCGGTTTTCCACTCTCCATACTCCACACAGTCTGGAATGATGGCGTAGATCGCCGTATTGAAGCCGCAGAAAAAGAACTGGGACAACGCTGCAAGCGCATAGAACGGAAGCGGTGCTTCTACTGCGCTGAAGAAATAGAGAGCGAACATGGAAACGCCGGTCCCTGCGGCAAAGAGCGCCGCTGCACGCCCCTTGTTTTCAAGTTTTTGGAATACCAGAGGAAACGCCCCCGCCCCCAGAACAGAGGGCAGCATCAGCACCATGGAATAAACGGTAAACAGCGTCTCACTGCCTTCCACATACTTGAAGTAATACAGCAGATCTGCATTTCTCCCATAGAGCGTGATCCCGAACAGAAATTGACCCGCCAAGGCGATCAGATAGGGTTTGTTCTTGCACGCAGCCTTTAACTGCACCTGCAAGGGCACCGGCTTTTGCGTTTCCGGCTGAACGACCTCCCGGGTCTTTGCAAAGCAGAACCAATGGCAGGCGGTAAAGATCGCACCGTACAGAACCGTGACCAGAAGATACCCTTTTGCCTGATTCTCGCCGCCGAACCATGCGATGAGCGGAAGTGTGACCATGTTGATGACGTTGATGGCGATCATCGCACAGACCGAGCGGAAGGTGTTGATCTGCGCCCGCTGTTCCATGTTCTGGGTCAGCGTGCCGCACAGCGTTCCATACGGGATGTTCACGCAGGTGTACCCCAGCACCAGAAGGCAGTAGGTCAGATACATATAAAAAGTCTTTGCGCCATCCGACCAGCCCGGATGTGCCCAAAAAGTCAGCACCAGAACGATGGCGGTCAGCGGTGCGCCGAACAGCAGCCACGGACGGTAGCGCCCCCAGCGGCTGTGCGTTCGATCGCTGAGCGAGCCGATCACCGGGTCATTGATGGCATCCCAAAAGCGGGATACCAGCATCAGCAGCGAAACTGCTGTCATCGGGATTGCACACACATCCGTGTAAAAGATCATCAAAAAATTGCTGACAAACATCCAGCTAAAGTTGCACCCCACATCACCAAATCCGTATGCCAGCTTGCTGATAAAGGGGACCTTGACATCCGTTTCCTGCCGAGAAGCCATTTTAACGCTCCTTTCCGATCCGAACCACTGCCTTTACAATATTTGCTTTGTCCGCCACGCTGCGATCCATAGCGTTCTGAATGTCGTCAAAGTCGAACACATCCGTAACGATCCCCTTCAGATCTACCTTTCCGGCGGCGACCGCATCAATTGCCATCGGGTAGATGTGACGATAACGGAACACCGTCTTGAAGGTAAGCTCCTTATCCAGTGCCAGACTCATAGGCAGGGTCATCTCGCCGGACTTGGAATAGCCCACCAACACGATCACGGCACCTTTTTTCGTCATCTGGATGCTCTGACGGGTCGTAAACTCGGTGCCCGCCGTTTCAATGACGAGATCACAGCCTTTGCCTTCGGTCAGTGCCAGAACCGCCTGTACAGCGTCCTGATCCTTACCGTTGATCACGCCGTCTGCCCCTAGCTCCAACGCCTTTTCCAGACGCTTTTGCATGATATCCACCACATAGACCTTGCTGACACCTTCCGCTTTGAGCGCCATCATGGAAACAAGCCCGATGCAGCCCGCACCCATGACCACAGCCGTCTGACCCGCATGTGCGCCGCCCTGATTTGCCGCATGGAAGCCAACTGCCAGCGGCTCGATCAGCGCACCTTCCAGCGTGGATACATTCTCCGGCAGCTTAAAGCAGAGGTCTGCCTCGTGCGCAACATATTCCTGGAACACACCATCCACCGGCGGCGTTGCAAAAAACACAACATCCGGGCAGAGATTGTAGCGGCCGCTCTTGCAGAACTCGCAATGCCCGCAGGTCTTGCCGGGTTCCAGCGCAACACGATCGCCCACCTTGAGATGAGTGACAGCGCTGCCCACCTCTACGACCGTACCGCCCGGCTCATGACCCAGTACAAAGGGCGGCTTTACAACATAGTCGCCGATGGCGCCCGTCTCGTAGTAGTGCATATCGCTGCCGCAGATCCCCACATACTCCAGCTTGACCAGGACCTCGTTTGCCTTCGGGACAGGGATGGGGCGCTGGGTATAGCCCATCTTGCCGATCCCTTCCATAACTGCAACCTTCATCATACCGTTCATACGCTGACCTCCTGTTGTTTTCTAACTTTTATAAAGTATTTATTTAAGTATTTACATTAAAACGTTCTAAAACAAAAAAGTCAATAGCATCGAACAAAAATCAGCATACTAGCCAAACAGCCGTTTCATTCTTTGTGCAAAAAGAAGAAGAGACGTTCCTTTGTCGAACGTCTCTCCCAAACGATGTATCCAATTGCTTAGATCTGCTGCAAAAATGCCTCGACCTGCATCAGGGCTGCTCCTACCGCAGACGCTTCGAGCTTGAAGGTGCAGTCCCTCCAGTAGCTCCCGTCCGGCTCAAACGTATTGCGCTGTGCCAGCATCTGGCGCAGGGGTGCGCCAAACTCCTCCAGATACGCTCCCACATAGCCGCCGGCGATCACATCACAGTCAAAGCTCATCCGCAGGTTATTCATTGCAACTGCCAACATCCCCAGATATTCTGTCCAGACTGCCTGCAACGCCGCATCTCCCTCACGCAGCCGCTCAAAAAAGGATGCAAGGCTCCCCTCTGCATGATCCGCCAGTATCTTGGCAGAAACATAGGAATCCAGACAGCCCTCTTTGCCGCAATAGCATCTGCGGCCTTTGGGCACAAGCGTGGTGTGCCCAAACTCTGCACTGCGCAGGTTTTTCCCTGTGTAGAGCTTGCCACCGCTGATCACGGCACCGCCCACGGTATTGCTCAGTGAGAGATAAACCAGATCCTCTGTCTCCGGCGAGCGCCAAAGCTCTGCCAGCGCAGCGGCGTTTGCGTCGTTGACAAAGCTGCAAGGGTAGGGGAGAAAGCGGCTGAACCGACTGGTTTCAATGTCATAGATGTCCAGCGCATGAGAATAAAGCAGGCGGCTGCCGTCTTTGCTGACGATGCCGGGCAGCGAAATGCCCACGCCCAGCAGCTTTTTGCGCTCCTGCTCGGTCAAAAACGCCTCCAGCAGCGCCCCTGCGTCCTGCAAGTATTCTTCGGTCAGGGCAAACGCCCGCTTTTTCCGGGTGTAGCGCAGCACCTCACCAGACAGATCCACCAGAACCAGTCCGATGTGGTTCTGCGTGATATCCAGTCCCGCCGCAAGCCGTGCATCCAGAACCGGAGCGTACGCCTTCGCCTTGCGCCCGCCCGTGGAACGATAAGCCCCTACTTCCTGCACCAACCCCGCAGCCGTCAGTTCCTTGACATTTTGCAGCACGGTAGGCCAGCTCAGATTCAGCTTTTGCGCCAGCTCCGGCTGCGAGATCCGCTCGCAGCGCAGCAGGCAGCGCAGAGTGTTTGCCCGGTTCTGGCGCTTGACCTCCATATTATTTGCCGGTAGATTCTGCATCCATATCATTCCTTTTTAGTTTTATAAAGTAGCTATCTTTATATTACTCGCCGCACGACAAAAAAGCAAGCCTGCACAGCAAGCGAACGCTTGCTGTGCAGGCTTATTTGGCTTTTATTTATAAGAGAGACCGCCGCTCTTACTTTTCTTCAATGGTGGAGTGATCAATGACCCAGTCGGCTGCCTTACGGATGCCTTCGCTGCGGCGCAATGCCTCTACATCCGTATTGGCCTTGATCTCCTCGACAGACTTCTTGGTGCGCTCGGCACGCTCTGCGATCATCTTATCGATGTCTTCCACCGTGGGCACCAGATTCTCCTGCTGTGCGATCTGGAGCAGCGCCATGCGGGCACGAGTGGTCTTTTCCACACCTTCCCGCACCATCTGGGTAAAGCTCTCACGGGTCTGATGGATCTGGCTGAGATAATTGTTCAGGGTCATGCGCTGCATCTGGAGCTGCTGCTGAACGTTCTCCATCTCTTTCTGGTAAGCATTCTCCACCAGCGTGCTGGGGATCTCGCCTTCCGTTGCTTCTGCCAGTTTTGCCAGCACCTGATCCTTTGCGCGATTCAGGGCGCTGCCATGCTTGCCTTCGTACAGCTGCTCCTTGATCTTTGCACGGAACTCTTCCATCGTGTCCACGCCGCCGATCTTCTTGGCCAGATCACTGTTCAGTGCAGGGATCTGACGCACACAGACATCATGCAGCTTGATTTTAAAGACAGCCGGCTTACCTGCCAGTTCCTTTGCATGGTAACGCTCGGGGAAGGTGACGTTGATCTCAAATTCCTCGCCGCCCTTGTGGCCCAGGATGCCTTCCTCAAAACCAGGGATCATACGGCCGCTGCCCAGCTGCAGCGACTGGTTCTGTGCTGTGCCGCCTGCAAATGCAACACCATCCAGAAGGCCCTCGTAATCCATATGTACGATGTTGCCTTTGACAGCCGGACCTTTGTGAGGCACCAGTTCTGCCGCTGCGTTGCGGCGGCGCTCCAGCACAGCATCGATCTCTTTGTCGGTGATCTCCGGAGTAATGCACTCCACCACGAAACCGGTTGTCTGGGTCAGGGTCAGCTCCGGCTGCAAAGCAACCGTAGCAGTTGCCACAAAGCCCTCATCCTTTTTTACGCTGACCAGATCATAGACCGGCTCATCCACAGCCTTAAAACCGTGCTCTGCCATTGCAGCATCATACAGCGCCGGCACTTCCTGATCCATCAAATCGTTGATGGCATCGTACCAGAAGGTGTGCTCGCCACGGTCTGCTTCGATCTGTGCACGGTCCGCTTCGCCTTTCTGGAAGCCTTTGATCGTATAGGTTGCGCGGGTACGCTCATAGACCGCATTGGATGCAGTCTCCAATTCTTCAGCTGTTGCGCTGAACGTCAGCTTGCAGACACTCTTTTCAGGAGTTTCCACACTTACCAGTTTCATAGGATTAACCCTCCGTGTCGTTCCCCAACGCTCCAGACTGCCGTGGAAGGTGCAGACTGCTCGTTTTGGGGAGCTTTTTCAAACATTAGTAAGACCATTATATCACAAAAGAGGCAAAAGGGGTATAATAAAGTTGATAAAAATACGCCGTTTTGGCAAATTTCATCGGTTTTCTACTCACCGCAGTACATTCTTTTCCATTTCACCATTCTATAGACCCGATATTTTTCAATTCAGCCGGCACTGCCATTCCGAGGTGTTTTCCATCTCTGAAGATTCCCTGCTAAATGTGTTCCCATAGAATGCTTTGCCTTTCTGATTTTATTTTCGGAAAAACAGAGACCTTCCGCTCCGTTCGCCCCTCTTTTCGAGTCCGACTCCAAGTTTTTTGAGAGCAAAACCACTTCTCATCGTCAAAAAGACATTCTTTTTTATTTTTTCTAAAAATTTTTCAAAAAACCTGTTGACAAACCGTCCAAGGAGTGATAAAATACATCATGTTCCGAGCGGAACGTATGCGTTGGTAGCTCAGCTGGATAGAGTGACTGACTACGAATCAGTAGGCCGGGGGTTCGAGTCCCTTCCATCGCACCAA
>CAYXQN010000025.1:0-22595 GCA_964466825.1 uncultured Faecalibacterium sp.
GCCCATCTTGTGGAGATGAAGAGCTTTCTGCTGCTGCCCCGCAGCGAGGAAGGCGAGCGCATGAAGCAGGAGTTTACCGGCCAGCTGATCGAGTATGAGCAGTGCCGCCGGCTTGCAGTGCTGCTGCGCCAGAAAGCGGAGCAGGCGCCCACATTTGTCCGCACTCCGATGCAGATGGAGTGGGACAATACCTATACGCTACATCATGCACCGCAGATGCTGCTGGATTGCTGGGAGAGTCTGGCCGGACGTACAAAGCTGCAGCGGCAGCCGACTCAGCAGCAGTTTGAACCGCTGGTCGCAGCGCCGCAGGTGTCGGTCAACAGCCGGGTCGTATATATCCTGCGTCAGCTGCTGAGCGGTACGGCGCAGCGCATCAGCCAGCTATTTAACCGCAGGCAGAGCCGAAGTGCCAATGTGGCCACCTTTTTGGCGTTGCTGGAACTGGTGCGAGGCGGGCGTATCCAACTGGGTGACAGGGGAGAGCTGACCATGCAGAGGACCCACCTGGACCGCAAAAAGGAGAAAGAATGAATCAGAAACAGATCTATGCTGCAGTGGAAGCGATGCTGTTTGCCTGCGGCGAACCCATTGGTGCGGACAAGCTGGCACAGGCAGTGCAGCTGCCGCAATACCGTGTGGAAGAAGCGTTGGAGGCCCTGCGTACCCGTTATACCCGGGAGGACAGCGGTCTGTGCCTGCTGCATCTGAACACCCATTGGCAGCTGGCGACCAAGACCCAATGGGCCGATTGTGTGCGCCGTGTGCTGGACAGCCGCCGTGCAGTGCCGCTTGGTCCTGCAGCGATGGAGACGCTGACGGTCATTGCATACAATCAGCCGGTCTCGCGTGCTTTTATTGAACAGGTGCGCGGCGTGGATTCTTCCTCCAGCGTGACAAGCTTGCTGGAAAAAGGGCTGATCGAGGAGGCAGGCCGTCTGGATCTGCCGGGCCGTCCGGTCAGTTTTCGCACAACAGATGTATTTTTGCGGGTGTTTGGTCTGTCCAGCATTGCGGACTTGCCGCCGGTGCATCAGCCGGAAACTCAGACCGAAAGCGAGGGATAAGCGATGACTGTGATCCTGTCGGGCTTGGGGGCTGTTGTACTGTTTTTGATAAAAGCAGTGGGAGTTTTGCTGCTGATAGTGCTGTTGCTGGCGCTTTTTTTACTGCTATGTCCATTTTGTGCGGATATCAGCTGGGAGGACGAAGTGCTTTGTGTCCGTGCAGGTGCATTCGGCATGACCTTTCCGGTGTGGCAGTATCCGGCACCGGAACCAGAGGAACCGAAAGGTTTTTGGAGCCGCTGCAAACAAAAAATCCGTGCCTGGCGTGCGCAGCGCAGGCAGAAAAAAACCGCTCAGAAACCAGAGCAGCCAAAGCAGCCGGTGCAGCCCCGTAAAAAAGCAAAGCTGACACTGGAGATTATTTGCACTCTGCTGCAAGGGGCTGGCAAACTGATACAGGCTGTGTTTGGAGCCTTGCGGGTGACAAAGATCCGGATCTGCCTTGGAGTACGGGGCGATGACCCGGCTGAGGCTGCCCGAAGCTACGGCAAACTGCAGGCGTGGATGTATCCGCTGCTGGGTGTGCTGGATCACTTTGTTTATCTGCAGTTTGATGAACTGCGCATCCTGCCGGATTTTGGGGCGGAAAGCCCTGCAGTGAAGGACCGGTTGTCTTGTCGGATCACAGCGCAGGCGCTGTTTGTGGTGATCGCTGCAGTGCGTGTGCTGTATGAATTCTGGCGCAAAAAGGTACTGGACATCTTTCTGTGAATCTGATATACTGAAAGTGTATCCTGATTTGTATACAAGCGCTTCGGTTTGACGAAGCAACGCTTGTTTGATCAACATTAAAGGAGACTTGTTTTATGGCTGAGCATCCGATCCAAGGCTTGATGAATCTTACGATGGAAAAGATCCACCAGATGGTGGACTCTAATACCATTATTGGCAAACCCATTACCACCGAGGATGGCGTTACCATCCTGCCGGTGTCCAAGGTGTCCTTTGGTTTTGCTTCCGGCGGCACCGATTTTGATGGCAAAAATGCAGCCAACAAAGATCTGTTTGGCGGCGGCTCCGGTGCAGGTGTCAATATCCAGCCGGTGGCATTTCTGGTCATCAAGGATGGCTGTGTGCGCACCATCCAGCTGTCCGATGCGTCCAACTCTGTGGACCGTGCGCTGACCATGCTGCCGGAGCTGGTGGATAAGGTCAGCCTGCTGCTGAAAAAGGACGAGAAGGCAGCCCCTGCCGAACCGAAGGCAGAATAAGAACATTGCCGAAGCTGCAGGCGTTTGCCCGCAGTGGATATAGAACCGCACACAGAGTTTTGTGTGCATTTTGAGCGCCGGGAGGCGCACAAGGAGATTGTTATGGCAGAAGAACGTATTCAGAAGATCATGAGCGAGCAGGGTCTTTGCTCCCGTCGTGCTGCGGAGCAGATCATTGCAGAGGGCCGTGTCAAGGTCAATGGCCACCCCGCTAAGGTGGGCGACAAGATGGACCCCAACCGTGATGTGCTGCATGTGGATGATCAGCGCATTTATATCCAGAAGAACCAGCAGATGTACTATCTGGCTCTGTACAAGCCCCGTGGTTATGTGACCACTGCCAGCGATGAGCTGGGCCGCAGAACAGTCATGGACCTGGTCAGTGATATTCCGGCTCGTTTGTATCCGGTGGGCCGTCTGGACAAGGACAGCGAGGGCCTGCTGCTGATGACTAACGACGGCGCCTTTGCACAGGCAGTCACCCATCCGTCCGGTGGTATCTCCAAACTGTATCGTGTTACGGTGCAGCCCCGTGCGGATGAGGCACAGATCCTGAAGCTGAGCTCCGGTGTTGTGCTGGAAGATGGCACCAAGACACTGCCCTGTGTCATCAATGTTGTGGTGGATGAGCCGGGCCGTACTGTTATGGAAATGACCCTGAAAGAGGGCAAGAACCGTGAGATCCGCCGGATGTGTGAGTCCGTTGGGCTGGAGGTCGTACGCCTGAAGCGTAATGCAGAGGGTGTTGTGAAACTGGGTATGCTGCAGCCGGGCAAGTACCGTGAGCTGACCAAGGCGGAAATCGCTGGTCTGCGTGGTGCAGCCGCAAAGGGCCGTGCACAGACCCGCAGTGCCGCACAGCAGTCCAAGGCAGCCGAGCGCCGCACCCGCAGCAATGGTGCAGCTTCTTCCAGTAAGAAGCGCAAGTAAAAAGAATTATTGAAAATATGAGCGGCCGCACCCTCTCAGTCTGTTACGTTGTTCCTGGTCGGCTCCCCTTTGGGAGCGGATAGGGCACGCAAAGGCGGGAGAGAGTGCGGCGGCTTTTTTGCTATATCATGAAAACTTATCGCATGATGCGGCAGTTATCTGAATATATTTGCATTTTGCGGCCGGAAACGGGAAAAAGACTGTATTTTGAGTGGGTTTGTGTTATAATACCAAAGATACGATTTTACCGGCCGGTCTAGGGCCGGTAAGAGGGAAAGACAAGGAGTTATAGGATCATGGAAAGAGAAACCCTGAAATCCCGTCTGGGATTCATCCTGCTTTCTGCCGGTTGTGCGATCGGCATTGGCAACGTGTGGAAGTTCCCCTACATTGCTGGCCAGGGCGGTGGCGGCGCTTTTGTGCTGTGTTATCTGGTATTTTTGGTCATTCTGGGACTGCCGATTCTGAGCATGGAGTTTGCAGTGGGCCGTGCCAGCCGTAAAAGTCCGGTGCGTGCTTATCAGGCATTGGAAAAGCCGGGGCAGAAGTGGCATATCCACGGATACCTGACCCTGGTTGGCTGTTACCTGCTGATGATGTTCTACACTACAGTGGCCGGCTGGATGCTGCATTATTTTTACATGACAGCAACCGGGCAGCTGTCCGGACTGAATGCAGATCAGGTCGCAGGAAAGTTTACAGAGATGCTGGCAGACCCGGTCGTAATGGCTTTCTGGATGATCGTCGTGGTCGTTGGCTGTATTTTTGTATGTGCAAGAGGCCTGCAAAATGGCTTGGAACGTGTGACGAAGGTCATGATGATCGCACTGCTTGCCATCATGGTGGTGCTGGCGATCAACAGCTTCTTCATGCCTGGTGCAAAAGAGGGCCTGAGTTTTTACCTTATCCCGGATTTTGACCGGATGCAGGAGGCTGGTGTGATCAATACACTGGTCAGTGCAATGAACCAGGCGTTCTTTACGCTGAGCCTTGGTGTGGGTGCCATGGCGATCTTTGGCAGCTATATTGGCAAGGAGCACTCCCTGCTGGGCGAGTCCGTGCGGGTGGTAGTGCTGGATACCTTTGTGGCGATCACCTCTGGTCTGATCATCTTCCCGGCTTGCTTTACTTATGGTGTGGACCAGACAAGCGGACCCAGCCTGATCTTTATCACCCTGCCCAACATTTTTGCAAACATGGTAATGGGCCGGCTGTGGGGCAGCCTGTTCTTCCTGTTTATGGCGTTTGCGGCACTGTCCACGGTTTTGACGGTATTTGAGAATATCATCTGCTGCGGTATGGAACTGACGGGTGCCAGCCGCAAGCAGTCCAGTCTGTTCAACATGGTGCTCATCATCCTGTTGTCGATGCCCTGTGTGCTGGGCTATAATGTCTGGGCATGGGACGGCTTTGCTGTGTTTGGCGGTGCAGTGCTGGATTTTGAGGATTTCCTGGTCAGCAACCTGTTCCTGCCGCTGGGCTCGCTGGTTTACCTTCTGTTCTGTGTTACCCGTTACGGCTGGGGCTGGGACAACTATAAAAAAGAAGTCAACACCGGCAAGGGCCTGAAGGTCCATGACTGGATGCGCGGTTACCTGACGTATGTTCTGCCGGTGATCGTGCTGTTCATCTTTGCGTTTGGTATCTACGATAAATTCTTTGCATAAAGCACAAAGGGGCGTGTTGCGGGTGACCGGCAATGCGCCTTTGTGCATAGTAATGGGGTAATTCAAAAACAACAAAATAGGAGGAAACAATATGCATATCCTGATTTGCGACGACGATGCGGCGTTTGGCGCAAAGGTTGCAAGCTATGTGTGTGATTACTACAGTACAAAGAATATACAGGTGGCATCCACTGTCTGCACCAGCGGAGAGCAAGCACTGAAGACACCGGGATTGGACAAGTACAAAATCGCTTTTCTGGACGGCTCCATGCCGGGTATGGACGGTATTGAGCTGGGAAGGCGGCTCAAGCGGCAGAATCCGGAGCTGCTGCTGATCTACCTGTCGGCATATCTGGAGTTTGCAAAAAAAGGCTATACGGTCGAAGCGTACCGCTATGTACTCAAGCGGGAATTTGCGCGGGATATGCCGAACGTGCTGGAAGATGCACTGTTAAAGCTGACAGATAGTCACAAGACCCTGACCGTCCATATCGGGCGGGAAAAGCAGGAGATCCCGTTGGATGAGATCTATTATCTGGAAAGCTCGCTGCGTCAGATCAATGTGTACGGTGATATCGTCAATCAGCCGATCTGCACCTACTATGCCAAACTTGCGGATCTGCCGGATCTTTTGTTTGAGAATGGCTTTTTACAGGTGGGCCGCAGCGATGTGGTCAACATGAAATACGTCCGCAGCATCCGCAACTATAAGGTGGAACTGCGCAATGGTGTGGAACTTAGTGTGACACGGGCAAATTATGCAGCCATCCGCAGCAAATTCCTGGACTGGAGGGGACAGTATGCAGATGAGTCAGTATGATATCTGGTTTGTGGCGGGCCATCTTGTATGTGTGGCCCAGTGGATCGTGTTTATCTTTTTGCATTGGGCCTATCATAAAAACTTTCGTGTAAGGTATCCGCTGCTTTGGTCTGCTCTGATCGTATGCGGTGCGCTGGCCATTGCCCTGTTCATGAATGTCGAGTTTTTTAGTGCGGCGTCGGTCATGCTGAGCTTTGGTGTGCTGATCCTTTCTTCGCTCATCTTTGAAGGAACGGCGGGAGGCCGTTTTATTTCCAGTCTGATTGGCGGTGTGATGTGCCTTCTGACCCAGAACACGGTACGCTATCTGGCCTCCTGGATCACAAAAAAGACTTTGAATGAGGTGCTGTGCAGTGCGTCTTTTTTGATCATGATGATTCTTGTAACGATCGTGGTAGGAATCATAGCGGCCTGTACGGTGTGCAGTTGGCAGCAACGCAAGGCCCTGGAACCGCTGCATGGCTTGCTCATGTCGTTTTTTCCGGGTGTAGTCGTGCTGCTGAACATGATTCTAATGATGTCTGTGGACCCCGATAGTGTGGTTACGCCTTTGTATCTGTTTTTGATGCCTGGCCTGACATTGGCGGTGCTGGGGCATCTGGGCATTGTATTTATGTTCAATGATCAGGTGCTGCAGCGCCGTAATACACTGTTCCGGGCAGAGTTGGAACAGCAGCGCGCCGAGGCGCTTTTGGATTCGTATACAGCCCAGCGCCATATGACCCACGAATTTACCAACCACGCAAATGCAGTGGATGCACTGCTGGAGCAAGGAGATGTGACTGCAGCACGGCAATATCTTGCCTCGGTCACTAAAATCATTGCGGCAGGCACTTCGATCCTGAATACACACAATCCGCTGTTGGATTCGCTATTGAGTAAAAAGTACGAAACTGCTGCACAGCAGGAGGTAAAGATCTTTTTTAATCTGTGTGATATGAGTGAGCTGCCGCTTTCCGGCGTGGAACTGGTGGTCGTTGTTTCCAACACGATGGATAATGCGATCCGGGCGGCAGCGCAGGCAGACCCGCCGGAGATCTATGTGCGCGCCCGCAAGACCAAGGATGATTATATTATTTCGGTGCGCAACAGAGTAAAAGAAAATGTTCCGCTCCAGGAAGGGCAGCTGCCCCAGACGACCAAAAAGGAACCGGGCCACGGTATGGGGTTGTCCAATGTGCGGGATGCACTGAAAAAATACAGCGGAGAATTTACCCTCAGCTGCAGTGACAAATGGTTCCGGTTTACCTGCGCAGTGCCAATCGACAAAATATGACATCGTGACCAGCGAAATATGACATTTTCTGTGTACGGGATCGGTTATCCGTGGTACAATGTGTGCGTAAAGGTTTTAATCTCCTGTACAGTCAAAAGGTTGATTTTTTTGCGGGGGGGTAGATAATACTGCCCCTTTTAGGCCCTTTTCTGTCAAGGACAGAAGCTGAAGGTGCGTGTAAACAGCTTCTCACCTTTGCTCGCTGCGCTGGCATAAGGCCGGGCGGTGATACTGACGGAGCGCTTGTCAGCGGATTTTGGGGTTGCTGCTGATATAGTTGCTCATATATCGTTCCTTTTATGATGGCGGTACTGTGTGTGGGAGCACAGTGCTACTGGTCTGGACGATCAGCGTTGACAGGTACTTCGTCAGGTAGTGTGTTTTCAGAGGCTGCGTTATGGCAGCCTCTTTTTTGTATTATAAAACAGGCACCCCGTGAGGGTCTTTCCTCACGGGGTGCCTGTTGCTCTTTCAGGAAAAAATTATTCCGGCTTGACCTGCAGTTCCTGCTCGCAGTAAATGCAGCGATATCTGCCGTGAGAGCTCAGCTCAAAAATCTGCTCACATTCTTCTTCAATGGAAGAAATGCAGCGGGGATTGCGGCAGCGCACGATGTTGACCAGACGTTTGGGCGGCAGAGGCTTCTCCTTGCGTATTGCTTTGCCGTCCTGGATCACAGTTACACTGATATTGGGGTCCAGATAGGCCAGTACATCCAGATTCAGCCAGGAGGCGTCACCCTCGATCTTGATCATGTCCTTGCGGCCGTCGGTGGACTTGTGGCTGCGAGCGTTCTGGATCAGTGCCACGCTGGCAGTACGATTGCTTTTAATGCCCAGAAGGTCCAGCAGACCGATCGCAGTGCCGGCCTTGATGTGGTCGATCACGATACCATTTTGGATCTCGTCAATGTTCAGCATCTCAGTTATCCTCCTTCTCAGCTTTGGGGTCAGCCAGACCCAGCAGGGTCATGATCAATGCCATGCGGACATACACGCCGTTCTGCGCCTGCTCAAAATAAGCAGCACGGGGGTCGTCATCCACATCCAGTGCGATCTCGTTCACACGGGGAAGGGGATGCAGTACAGCCATATCGGGTTTAGCCTGAGCCATTTTTTCTGCAGTGAGGATGTAGCTGTTTTTCAGGCGGATATAATCTTCCTCGTTGAAGAAGCGCTCCTTCTGCACACGGGTCATGTAAAGGATATCCAGCTCTGGCATGGATTCTTCCAGGCTGCGGGTCTCTTTGTATGCGATGCCGTTTGCCTCCAGAACATCGTTGATGATGTAGTCGGGTACACGCAGCTCTTCCGGACTGATCAGTACAAAGCGCACATTCTGGCAGCGCGCCATGGTCTTGATCAGGGAGTGTACCGTGCGGCCGAACTTCAGGTCGCCGCACAGACCAATGGTCAGATCGTCCAGCCGGCCCTTGCGGCGGCGGATGGTCATCAGGTCGGTCAAAGTCTGGGTGGGGTGCTGGTGGCCGCCGTCGCCGGCGTTGATCACCGGGATGCGGGAATAATGGCTGGCCCGCAGGGGAGCGCCTTCTTTGGGGTGGCGCATGGCGGCGATATCAGCATAGCTGGAGATGACCCGGATAGTGTCGGCAACGCTTTCGCCCTTGGCAGCACTGGAAACATTTTCGCTGGGGAAGCCCAGTACATGGCCGCCAAGGTTCAGCATAGCAGCCTCAAAGGAGAGGCGGGTGCGGGTGGAAGGCTCATAGAACAGGGTGGCCAGCTTTTTGTGGGCGGCTACTTCCTGATAGGCTGCAGGGTCGGCGCAGATGCGGTCGGCAAGATCGAGCAGCTGTGAGATCTCCTGCTGAGTGAAGTCCAAGGGATCGATCAGATGACGCATGGCAATGATACCTCCATATTAAAGCAGTTTACGCAAGATGGAAAAATCAAAGAAGTTGGTGTAATAGCTCAGTGAACGCATCACTGGGTGGCAAAGACGGTTGAAGCAGACCTCATCCAACAACAGCATGGCTTCGCCAGGGGCAAGGCGCATGGCGGAACGAATGGCTTCGTCACCGCAGCTGGCTTTCAGATGTGCAACGTTGGAGGAGACCTGCTGGTGGCACTCCCGCTCCAAGACCTCAAATACACTGCCGGTCAGGTCCAGCCGGGCATGATCCTTGCCGGTGAACAGGCTGCGCGGCAGGTAGTTGATGGAGTAGATCACAGGGGTGGTGTCTGCAAGAATGCGCTTTTTAATGCAGATAACTTCGTCACTCTGGGCGATCTGCAGGCTGCGGGCCAGCTCGTCGCCGGCACGCATGGAAAACACCTGGATGCCATCGGCGTGGGGATAACTGCCAAAGCTGCGGATCAGGGGATAGTATTCCAGCTTCTGGTCCAGACGGCTGCGCAGGCCGAGCACGGTGCGGTTGATCACGGTGCCAATGCCGCGCACACGCTCCACATAACCGGCACGCTCCATTTCGCTCAAAGCGTCACGGATCACAGTTCGGCTGACGCCCAGCTCTGCGGCAAGATCTACCTCTGCAGGCAGGCGGTCTACGTTGGCATAGCAACCAGAGCGCATCTCTTCCAAGAGGCTGGCCACGATGCGGTCGCTGATTACGGTCCCACCCAAACGACTGGATGCGGAAAGTGCGGATTCTTTCATGGTTTGTATCCTCCGTTCATGGCGGGGGCCCCGCCGGGTCTGACCCATGCGGAGCGGTTGGCAGTTAGAACAGGACCCTCCGCCAAAAGTCTCTCTTATTTATTATAACAATAAATTGACAATTAGAAAAGCGTCATTTATACTGGAAACATTCGTGAACTAGGATTTTATTTTGGAAGGATTTGAGGAAATGGAACTGCTTTTAAGCAAGGTTTGCGGCCGGCCCGCTCAACAGCCGGTCACATTGCGCTGCTGCACCCCGGAGGAGGCTCCGGCGTTGTTTGCGCTGCAAAACGAGGTCCACGCCGGGATGCTTCATCCGGAGCAGTTTGTCACCGACGATCTGGCAAGTATAGAAAAAGATATCCGGGAAGGGATCGCTGTAGGCGTGTGGCAGGGCGAACGGCTGGGCGGCTATGCGGTCATCCATTTCTGCGGCAGGAACCCACACAATTATGCGGCCTTTTTGGGGGTTCCGGAGGACCAATGGGAGCATTGGGCAAACGGCAACAGTGCGGTGGTGCATCCGGACTGGCGGGGCAATGGGCTGCAGCAAAAAATGATGCGCTATGCGATGAGCAAGATGCCGCCGGAGATCACCCACATAGGGGCGACCATCAGTCCGGAAAATCAGTACAGTCTGAACAACGCTCTGGCAATGGGGTTCAAAGTGATGATGCGTCGGGAGATGTACGGTGGATACGACCGGTATATCCTGGCCAAGGAGCTGTAAGCTGACAAAACTATGCCAAAGCGGTACAAAACTGTTTTGAACAACAAAAAAAGCAAGTGCCCTGGGATGGACCCGGAGGACACTTGCTTTTGTTTTTTTGGGGGGGTCAGACAGGCAGTGCGGCAGAAGCTCTGGTCTGCATTTTGCGGCGAACCACAAGCAGACAGATCAGATGGACCAGTGCCGTCAGCACCCAGCTGATGGGGTAGCTGATATAGAGCATAAAGGTGGTGCGGTGCAGCTGGAAGATGGTTGCGATCCAGATCAGCCGCAGCAGGCAGCTGCCCACTAGGCTGACCACCATGGGCAGCACCGAGTAGCCAAGTCCACGCAGGGAACTGGCTAGAACATCCATGATGCCGCACAGCAGATAGGTGCCGCAGATAATGCGCAGGCGTTCCAGTCCGGCGGCAATGACGGCAGCATCGCTGGAGTAGAAGCGAAGCAGCTGACTGCCAGCCAGTGCGGCGCCGCCGCCCAGCACGATGCCAACGCAGCTGGCGCACAGCAGGCAGTTGATCATCACACGGTCCAGATTCTCGTATTTGCGTGCACCCATGTTCTGGCTGGTAAAGGTGACCGCTGCCTGGGCAAAAGCGTTCATGCCGGTGTAGACGAAGCCTTCCAGATTGCCGGATGCAGAACTGCCGGCAACTACGATGGAGCCAAAGGAGTTGATGGAGGACTGGATGACCACATTGGACAGACTGAACACGGTACTCTGCAGTCCGGCAGGCAGGCCAATGCGCAGGATCTGGATCAGTGTGCCCCTGTGCAGACCAAGCTGGTGCAGGTCCAGATGCAGCGGGCCGGTTTCTTTGGTCAGGATCAGGGTTACCATGATAGCAGATACTGTCTGACTGATGATGGTGGCCAGTGCAACGCCGGCCACACTCATGTGGAAGCCGATAACAAAGATCAGATTCAGCACGACATTGATGACACCGGCAGTAGCCAGGCAGAAGAGCGGACGTTTGGTATCACCGGCAGCCCGCAGCAACGCACTGCTGAAGTTGTACAGCATACTCATGGGCATGCCGATAAAGTAGATCTTGAGATACAAGGTGGAAAGCCCGATGACATCCTCCGGGCAGCTCATCAGTTCCAATAGGCTGTGAGCCGCAAAAAAGCCCACGATGGCCAGCAGGATGCCGCCGCAGAACCCCAGCGTGACAGCGGTGTGGACTGTGTTTTGTACACCGCGCTCGTCCTTTGCGCCAAAGCAGCGGGCAGCCAAAACGTTAGCACCCAGCGAAAGGCCCACGAACAGATTGACGAGCAGATTGATCAAAGCACCGTTGGAGCCGACAGCGGCCAGAGCGGCGCTGCCAGCAAACCGGCCGACCACCACAACATCGGCAGCATTGAACAGCAGCTGCAAAATGCTGGATGCTGCCAGCGGCAGCGAAAACAGAATGATTTTTTGGAGCATAGGACCGCTGGTCAGATCAGCGGTACGACTGGCTTGTGCCATGGGAAAATGCGCCTCCTTTGCAGACTCTATCCCAAACAATATCCAAAGCTTGCTCTTGAATAGCAATATCGAACGCATATTATAACGCAATATAGCGAAAAATTCAAGCGGTGGAGAAAAAATAGAAGACTTTGGTTCAAAGGTTCTTTTTATATGGCGGACAAAGCCTGCAATTGAAAAATGTGGGGGATACTGTTATAATAAAACGGTTATCAACACCCAAACGAACGGGGGAGTTTTTTTGTATCGACGTTACTTCAAACGGTTGCTGGCCATTGTGCTGTCTTTGTGCGGGATGCTGTGTCTGTCTTGGCTTTTTTTGCTGCTGGCGATCGCCATCAAGCTGGATTCGCCCGGCCCGGTATTCTTCAAACAAAAGAGAGTTGGCGCTGGCGAAAAGCATTTTGAGATCCTGAAGTTCCGTACAATGCGCATTGACACACCACACGATATGCCGACCCATCTTCTGCAGGACCCGGATCAGTATATCACCCGTGTGGGGCGTTTTTTGCGTAAGACCAGCCTGGACGAATTGCCGCAGCTGTGGAATATCTTTGTGGGAGATATGGCAGTGGTAGGCCCGCGTCCGGCACTGTGGAATCAGTATGACCTGCTGGCAGAGCGGGATAAGTATGCAGCCAACGATGTGCGCCCTGGCCTGACCGGTTGGGCTCAGATCCATGGCCGGGATGAACTGGAGATCGCAGAAAAGGCTCGGTTGGATGGTTATTATGTGCAGAACCTGAGCTTTGTGCTGGATGCAAAGTGTTTTCTGGGCACGGTGGCGGCTGTGCTGCGGCATGACGGTGTGGTGGAAGGCGGTACCGGTACACTGAACCGGCAGGACCGCAGACACTGAATGGGAAACTGTATTCCGGACCGACAAACACATACATTCTTCTTGATTTATCTGCGAAACAAGGATATAATGAAAAGAGGACAAGTTGAAAGGGAGGATTTCCATGGAACGTACCTATATTAAAGATGTTCAAAAGGAAATTGGCAGCACGGTCAAAGTGCAGGGCTTTATCGAGAACCTGCGCAACAGCAAGGCAATGGCCTTCATCGTGCTCAAAGATATTACTGGCAAACTGCAGATCACCATTGAAAAGGCTGACCATCCCGAGCTGGTGGATACGATCGACCAGCTGACGCAGGATTCGGTCATCACCGTCACCGGCAAGGTCGTGGAGAACGACTATGTCAAGATGGGCGGCATTGAGATGATCCCTACTGCTATCGAGATCGAGAGCATTGCGGATGCACTGCCCATCGTCCGCAAAGAGATCGCTGCAACCAAAAAGAAGAAGGCTGTCGAGCGTTCCAGCATCGACCAGCGCATCGACTATCGTTGGATCGATCTGCGCACCGACGAGAACCAGCTGATGTTCAAGGCACAGAGCTGCTTTGTCAATGCAATGCGCAAGTTCCTGCTGGATCAGAACTTTACCGAGATCCATACCCCCAAGCTGATCGCTGCTGCAAGCGAGAGCGGCTCTGAGGTGTTCAAGGTAGATTATTTTGACGGGAATGCCTATCTGGCACAGAGCCCGCAGTTCTACAAGCAGATGGCAATGGCTGCTGGTTTTGAGCGTATTTTCGAGACCGGCCCTGTTTTCCGCGCAGAAAAGAGCTTTACCAATAAGCATGCTACAGAGTTCTCCGGCTTTGACCTGGAGTTCAGTTATATTACTTCCTTCCGTGATGTCATGAAGATGGAAGAAGAACTGCTCAAGGCTGGCCTGCAGGCTGTTAAGGACAGCTACGGCGATCAGATCCAGGAGCTGTTTGGTCAGGAAGTGATCGTTCCCGAGACTCCGTTCCCGGTGGTCACGCTGGCAGAGCTGTACAAGGGCCTGGAAGAGGAGTTTGGCTACACCATCGACGAGAGCGAAAAGGGCGACCTGACCACGGAAGCCGAGCGCTTGAGCTACGAGTGGGTCAAGAAGCACTACAACCACGAGTTCCTGTTTATCACTGATTACTCTGCTGAGAAGCGTGCCTTCTACCATATGCGTGACGAAAATGGTGTGCCTCAGGGCTACGACCTGATCTGGCGTGGTGTGGAGATCACTACCGGCGCACAGCGTGAGCACCGTTACGATGTGCTGAAGAAGCAGGCAGAAGAAAAGGGTCTGGCAGAGGACGTCAAGTTCTATCTGGAGTTCTTCCAGTATGGCTGCCCCCCGCATGGTGGCTTTGGTCTGGGCATCGACCGTTTGACCATGCTGCTGTGTGGCCTGAGCATCAAGGACGCAGAGTTCCTGTTCCGCGGCCCCAACCGTCTCACTCCGTAAAATTGGGTTTTCAAAGAGCGTGTCGCTTTGGCGGCACGCTCTTTTTGCATAATCCCCACCCGCTTCACATACGATACAACGAGCGAACAAACGCAAAAGGGCGCACAGCCCGGTGCGGACGCAACGGGAAGGGGAGAACGACTTTGGAAAAACAGGCACAGAATGTGATCTGCCGAGAGATCGGCGCACGCACCGGTGGAGACATTTATATTGGCGTGGTGGGGCCGGTGCGCAGCGGTAAGTCTACGTTTATCAAACGGTTGATGGAACAGTTGGTGCTGCCGGCCATAGAGCAGGACCAGGCCCGCACCCGGGCACGGGACGAATTGCCGCAGTCGGCAGCAGGGCGTACCATAATGACCACCGAGCCAAAGTTCATCCCGGAGGCTGCGGTTCCGCTGCAGCTGGAGGGTGGAGGTGAGTGCCGGGTACGGCTCATCGACTGTGTTGGGTACATGGTGGCAGGTGCGATGGGGCACGAGGAGGATGATAAGCCGCGCATGGTCAAAAGCCCCTGGTTTGAGCAGGAGGTCCCGTTTGATCTTGCTGCAGAGACCGGCACCCACAAAGTTATCTGTGAACACTCGACGATCGGGATCGTGGTCACTACGGATGGTACGGTCAGCGATATACCACGCACAGGCTATGCCGAGACGGAAAAACGTATCGTGGAAGAGCTGGATGCTCTGGGTAAGCCCTACGTCATCCTGCTCAACAGTACCCATCCGGATGCACCGGAGACCCGGCAGCTGGCGCAGGGAATGGCCCGGGACTACGGCCGTACGGTCCTGCCGGTAAGCTGTGTGGATCTGGATGCGGCTGCGCTTGGAGAGATCCTGCGGCAGGTTTTGTATGAATTTCCGGTACAGGAACTGGATCTTGTGCTGCCTCGGTGGGTCAATCTGTTGGAAAACGGCCACTGGCTGCAATCTCAGGTCTATACAGCGGCTCTCCAGCTGGCAGAAAAGGTCGTCCGCATGAAGGACATTCCGGTCTCCGGCACACCAGAGGAACCGGTGCTGGCGGCCGAGGCGGTGCACCGGTCGGCCATTGGAGGCGTTGAACTGGCAACGGGATGTGTGCGCATTGTGGTGGAATTGAAACCAGAAGTGTTTTATCGGGTCCTCAGCGAACAGACCGGATTGGAGATCGGGGATGAAGCGGGCCTGATGCCCTGCGTTATAGAGCTGGCACAGGCAAAGCGCCAGTACGAAAAGGTTCGCAGTGCACTTGAGCAGGTCGAGGCTACCGGGTACGGCATTGTAATGCCCTCCATTGAGGAGCTGAAGCTGGAACAGCCGCAGATCGTGCAGCAGGGCGGACGCTATGGAGTCCGGCTGGAGGCCTGCGCTCCATCCATCCAGATGATGAAGGCCACGATCCACACCGAGCTCAGCCCCATTGTGGGAACTGAAAAGCAGAGCGAAGACCTGGTGCAAAGCCTGCTGGCAGATTTTGCGGATGATCCCATCAAATTGTGGGAATCTAATATTTTTGGAAAAAGTTTGCATGAGCTGGTCAACGAAGGTTTGCAGAATAAGCTGCTGCACATGCCTCAGGAGGCGCGTACCCGTTTGCAGGAGACCCTGGAACAGGTTATCAATGAAGGCTGCACTGGCTTGATTTGTATCCTGCTGTAAAAAGAACACCTGCCGCAGGTTCTGCGGCAGGTGTTCTTTTTATGATTCTTCTTCAGTCAGTTTGGTGATGAGCAGCTGGTAGATCTCGTTGCCTTTCAGGATGAACTGCTTTTTGACCATTTCAGCTGAGAGACGGTCCGGCGTGCCAAGGTCCAGGCAAAAGAGTTCGCTGTCCAGGCCCTTTACGGTGCAGCGGATGGTGCAGTGACCGTCTGGCTTTTCGGTAATGCGGGCGCTGTATTTGGCTTCCTTGCGGGCCCAGGTCTGGCAGCGCAGCACAGCGGCTACAGCACGCTCCCGCACACTGCGGGGCAGATCGTAAGCAAGCTCCTGTGCTACTTTGCGGCCTTTATCAGTGATGGTATAAGTGTTGTTCTTCTCGGTCACGAGCTCCTGCTTAGCGATATCGTCCAGACAGGAACCAATCTCAAAGTAATTGACCAACGCTTCTTCCATCAGAGCGTTTTCAATCTCCTGACGGGTGATGGGACCAGCATTTTTGACCAGATAACACAGCAGCAACCGGATCTCGGTGCTGTTTGTCAG
This sequence comes from uncultured Faecalibacterium sp., assembly GCA_964466825.1. Lineage (GTDB taxonomy): Bacteria > Bacillota > Clostridia > Oscillospirales > Ruminococcaceae > Faecalibacterium. Next base: position 16,299 of record CAYXQN010000025.1, read on the forward strand.
CCCACCAGGGCGGACACCTGCAGTAAAAGCATCGTTGGCAGACATATTCCAAACATCCCCCTTGCGTAATTCTTTTGCTTTTTACGAAAAGGGAACAGACAAGGCTGGGTGGACCGCCTTCCGCTCCCATGCGCAGCTTGATCGTTCCTATATAGTATATGAAATTTCACAGCGGATTGCAAGCCGCAACCGCAAAATCCGTCTCGATCCGTTTGGGACTTTCGGGAGTAGAATACACCCAATGGTCCAAATGTCCTTCGGTGATAAAATAGCGCAGCTCAAAGCGGTGACGCTGATTCAGGCTTCGGTTCACAACGACCAGCTTGATCTTCATTTTCTCGGGCAGGATGTTTTTGATGTAAACACTTACCGCCTGTCCGGGGCAAAGGTCGGTGCAGCTTTCTGCAAGGCCGGCAAGATTGGGGGCAATCTCTACAAAAGTGCCGTATTGCTCCACGCTGCGCACGATGCCAACGACAGTCTCGCCGACTGTAAAGTTTGCGGCGTTTTCCTCCCAGGTGCCGAGCAGCTCCCGGATGCTTAAAACAAAACGCCCCTGAGCGTCCCTGTTTTTTACAGTGCACAGGATCTGCTGACCTACGCTGACCCGGTCGGCTGGAGAGGAGATACGGCTTACGGAGAGGCAGTCGATGGGCAGCAGGGCGCTGATGCCGCAGCCCACATCACAAAATGCACCAAAAGGCTCGATGTGGGATACAACGCAGGGGATGATATCGCCCGGCATCAAAAGATCCAGGTATTCAGCTTTGCACATCCGCTGTGCCTGTGCGCGGGAAAGCAGATAATATGGCTGTCCCTGGTCGTCTGTCTCTATCCCCTGAATGACAAAACAGGTGGGGCGCCCGACCCGTGTCAATACGGCAATGTCCCGTACAGTGCCGTTCTCGGCGCCGTCAGCGCACTGTGCAAAGGGCATGATTGCCCGCATACCGCCCAGTTCAAAGCGGAGCTGACGCTGGGTATCAAAAGCCAGGGCGGTGGCCTGCAGGATCTCGTGATTTGTCATTGCAAGCCGAAGTTCGGCCGGTGACAGGTGCGCAGCACAACGGTAATTGCTTTCAGTACGGTAAGTTTGCATCATCTTTCATTCCTCTTTCTTGGTTGATTTTTGGCTTTGACCTGTGCCGGAAGTGCCGGGCAGGCCGGTTTGTGTTAAAACGATATGCAGGAATGCCTGCAGATATTTGCATTTTGCGCAAGTTTGCATTATACTATATCTGTATGTTCAGTTCTCGCCGAGGGATTTGTCACCGGCGGTGCTGCACACACAGCGCCTGCCGTAGGTGCAGGCAGAAGGGAGCTTAGCAAGTATGGACATTGCTGTAGGCGATACCATCCTTACCCGCAAGAAGCACCCCTGTGGTGCCGCCAGCTTTGAAGTGCTGCGGGTGGGTATGGATTTTAAGATCCGCTGCACAGGCTGCGGACACGAGGTGATGCTGCCGCGTGCAAAGATTGAAAAGAACATCAAAAAAGTGGTAAGACCCGGTGCTGTCTAGTGCCCGGTACAGCAGCCATGCAGGAATTTTGATGTAAGGAGAACTGCTCGGATATGTCGAATTTATTTTCCCAAATGGATGCTGTCTGCCACCGTTTTGAAGAACTTTCCATCCGTCTCAACCAGCCGGATACTGCTGCAGACCCAGCGCTGTTCCGTCGCTTGATGAGGGAGTACCACAATGCAGAGCCTGTGGTGCAGACTTATCGGATGTGGCAGACAGCTCAGGACCATTTGCAGCAGGCCAGACTTTTGCTGGAAGAAGCGGATCCCTTCGATCCGGACTTCAAGCAGATGATACAACAGGAAATCAGCGAAAAAAGTCAGGATGTGGCAAAGCTGGAAAATGAACTCAAAATTTTGCTGTTGCCCAAGGATGTCAATGATGGCAAAAATGTCATCGTAGAGATCCGGGGCGGAGCAGGCGGTGAGGAGGCTGCGCTGTTTGCGCACAGCCTGTTGCGGATGTATACCATGTATGCGCAAAGCCGTGGCTGGACACTGGAATTGCTCAGCATTAATGAAACGGAGCTGGGCGGCGTAAAAGAAGCCATCTTTTCGGTGGATGGTGCCGGAGCCTATAACCGCATGAAGTATGAAAGCGGCGTCCACCGTGTGCAGCGTGTGCCGGAGACCGAGACGCAGGGCCGTATCCACACCTCAACGGCTACGGTGGCGATCATGCCGCAGGCAGAGGAAGTGGATGTCCAGATCGATCCAAAGGACCTGCGGATCGACACTTTCCGTTCTTCTGGTGCGGGCGGCCAGCACATCAATAAGACTTCCAGTGCCATTCGCATTACCCATCTGCCTACCGGAACTGTGGTCGAGTGCCAGAACGAGCGGAGCCAGTTCCAGAATAAAGATAAAGCAATGGAGATCCTGCGCAGCCGCCTGTTAGCCCAAAAGCAAAAGCAGCAGCAGGATTCCATCAATGCCGACCGTTTGGGACAGGTAGGTACCGGAGACCGAAGTGAAAAGATCCGAACCTATAATTTCCCGCAGGACCGTTGCACAGACCACCGTATCGGACTGACCGTGCATAATCTGGATAAGATCATGGACGGTAATCTGGACGAGGTGATCGATGCGCTGGCCACTCGGGAACAGACCGAAAAATTGCAAAAACTGAACGAACAAGCTTGATGAATTGCTGCAATGTGATTTTACTTTACAGACAAAAAGGACGGTGATTCGTATGAAAATGGAAACTAGGGTTTTACCTGCTGAGGGAGTGGGGATTGAACAGGCGGCTCAACTGCTGCGCAGCGGAGAATTGGTCGCCCTGCCGACCGAGACGGTGTATGGCATTGCTGCGAATGCCCGTAACAGCGAGGCGGTCAAAAAAATCTTTGTAGCCAAGGGACGCCCGGGTGACAATCCGCTGATCGTCCATATCACTGGCCCGGAAATGCTGCCGGGCCTGGTCAGAGAGGTGCCGGAGCGCGCGCAGCTGCTTATGGCAGCGTTCTGCCCCGGGCCGCTCACCATTATCATGCCCCGTGGGCCGGAGGTGGCAGCGGAGTGCTGCGCAGGTCTGGATACAGTGGGCATCCGGATGCCCAGCCACCCGGTAGCACGGGCAGTGATCGAGCGCAGCGGCTGTGCCTTTGCGGCGCCCTCGGCAAACCTTTCCGGTAAGCCAAGCCCCACCAATGCGCAGGATGTGTTTGAGGATATGGACGGCCGCCTGCCGTTGATCCTGGATGGCGGAGACAGCGATGTGGGCGTGGAGTCTACAGTGGTATCGGTAGTGGGCAATAAGCCGGTGCTGCTCCGGCCTGGCCATATCACCCTGGAAGATCTGGAACGTGCACTGGGTGAGGAAGTGGAAATCTCCCATGCGATTCTGGAAAAGCTGCCCGAGGGAGAGACTGCCCGCAGCCCCGGTATGAAGTATAAGCACTACGCTCCTAAGGCGGATGTTACCCTGCTGCGGGGCAGCTTTGAACAGTTCAAGGCGTATGTGGAAGCCCATGCAGACCAGAACCCCAGCTGCCTGTGCTTCACCGGCGAGGCGGAAAAGCTTGGGGTCCCTTGTGTGGAATATGGCTGCGAGGGTGACGGTGCAGACCAGTCCAAACATCTCTTCCGCTGCCTGCGTGCGCTGGATGAGCAGGGGGACACTGTGGTATATGCGCGCTGCCCGGAGCAGGACGGCCTGTCCATGGCGGTATATAACCGCCTGATCCGTGCGGCGGCATTCCGGGTGATCGAATTATGATCACGTTGGGTATTACCGGCCGCAGTGGCTGCGGTAAGTCAACCGTTACGGCGGTGTTTGCATCCCGGGGAGTCCCCATTGCAGATGCGGACCAGATCTCGCGTCAGATCCTGTTGCCCGGCTCACCGCTGCTGCCGCAGCTGGCAGAGCGCTTTGGTGCAGATATCCTGGAGCCGGACGGTACACTGCGGCGCAGACTGCTGGCAGACCGTGCGTTTGCTTCGGCAGAGGGGAAGGCGGCGCTGGATGCATTGACTCACCCGGAGATCCATCGCTGCATCTGCCAGGCAAAGGCTGCAGCAGAACGATCCGGACAGCCCTTGTTTGTTATTGATGGTGCGGTCATTGTAGGCACAGCAGTGCAGGCGGAATGTGACCGTCTTGCAGTGGTCACAGCACCATTTGAAACTAGCGTGGCTCGCATTGTGGCCCGGGATGGTATTGCGCCGGAGATGGCGCAGCGCAGACTGAATGCTCAAATGCCGGAAGAAGAGCTTACGGCAGAGGCTGACTATGTTCTGTGCAACGATAGCACGCTGCTTCAGTTACAGACTGCAGCTGAAGCGCTTTGCGATCAGCTTTTGCGGGAAGGGGGCGCAGGCGCCAGACCTTGAAAAAGCAACGTCGAACCAAATCTTCCCGAACGGCCCGCCGTCACAAACGCCGTTTTCGGTGTTTGCTGCTGGTACTTTTGGCAGCGGTGTTGTTGTTTGCGGTGCCGCGGCTGCTTTATCCTCGTCGCTATCAGGCAGCAGTGGAGCGCTGGGCACAGACTTACCAGTTGGATCCACTTTTAGTGGATGCTTTTATCCGGACGGAAAGCGGCTTTGACTCTGGTGCTACCTCCTCGGTGGACGCCAGGGGGCTGATGCAGATGACGGAAGAAACATTTGAATGGCTCAAAGGCAAGATCGCCGCCAATGAGGAACTGACCTTTGCGGATCTGTATGACCCGGAGGTGAGCATCCGGTTTGGCTGCTACTATCTGCATCTTTGCCTGGAGCGTTATCAGAACGATATTGCAACCGCCGCTGCAGCATATCATAGTGGATGGGGTACAGTAGACAGTCTGCTGCGTACCCAGGAGCATTCGGAAGACGGCAAGACCCTGCGGGGCTTTCCGTACAACCAGATGCACCATTATGTCAACAAGATCACCTCCTGCTACGAAGCGTATCAGCGCCTCTATGCAGGAAAATGATAAAGATAGGAGAATATAAAATGAGCGAAAAACTGACTGCAAAACAGTACGCTGAAAAGCTGCTGTACACCCCTGCATACGCTGCGGATAATAACGCAGAGATCAAGGAGAAGGCCGCTGCTTTTGCAGAAGGCTACAAGACCTTCCTGGATGCTTCCAAGACCGAGCGTGAGGCTGCTGCCACCAGCGAGCAGATGCTGAAGGACGCAGGCTATCAGGTCTTTGAGCCGAAGAAGGTCTACGCTCCTGGCGACAAGATCTACTTTGTGCAGGAGAACAAGGCTGTTGTGGCTGCTACCATTGGTACCAAGAGCTTTGAGGAGGGCTTCCGCCTGCTGATCGCTCATACCGACAGCCCCCGTCTGGACCTGCGCCCCAATCCGCTGTATGAGTCTGATCACTTCAGCTACTTCAAGACCCACTACTACGGCGGCATCCGCAAGTATCAGTGGGGCACCATTCCGCTGGCCATCCACGGCGTGTTTACCCGTGCCGACGGCTCCAGTGTGAGCGTCTGCATTGGTGAGGATGAGAACGATCCCGTCTTCTGCATCACCGATCTGCTGCCCCACCTGGGTGCAGAGCAGGGCGAGCGCAAGCTGAGCGACGGCATCAAGGGCGAGGAGCTGAATGTCCTCATCGGTTCGGATGCTGTGGAAGAAGCAGATGTGAAGGAAGCTGTCAAGCTGAACACCATGATCCTGATGCACGAAAAGTACGGCATTACCGAAAAGGACTTCCTGCGTGCAGAGATCGAGATCGTGCCCGCAACCAAGGCGCGTGACGTTGGCTTTGACCGTTCTCTGGTGGGCGGCTATGGCCACGATGACCGCGTTGATGCATACCCCGCACTGATGGCAGAGATCGAGATCAAGAACCCTGCTTACACCACTGTCTGCGTGCTGACCGATAAGGAAGAAACCGGCTCGGACGGCGTGACCGGTATGCAGAGCATGTATGTGTTCCACTTCATGCAGCTGCTGTGCCGTGCTGCTGGTCAGGACGATATCATCGCTTTCCAGAACAGCGTCTGCCTGTCTGCGGACGTGACCGCAGCTTATGATCCCTCCTGGGCAAGTGCCTTCGAGAAGCAGAACGGCACCTACGCAGGCCGCGGCGTGGCGTTCTTCAAGTACACCGGCAGCCGCGGCAAGAGCGGCACCAGCGATGCTTCTGCGGAGCTGGTGGGCGATATCACCCGCATGCTGGATGCCAACAATGTGGCATGGCAGATCGGTGAGATGGGCCGTCTGGATCTGGGCGGCGGCGGCACCATTGCAAAGTATGTTGCAAACCGCGGCATCCCCGTGCTGGACGTGGGCGTGCCGGTGCTGTCCATGCACTCTCCGTTTG
>CAYXQN010000026.1:0-22521 GCA_964466825.1 uncultured Faecalibacterium sp.
CCATGGCCGAGAAGATGATCACCCTTGGCAAGGCAAGCGACCTGCACACCAAGCGCCAGGTTTACGCTTACATCACCAAGGAAGATGTTGCAAAGAAGCTGTTTGATGAGATCAGCCCCAAGTATGCTGATCGCAACGGCGGCTACACCCGCATCATCAAGATCGGCGCTCGCCGCGGCGACGCTGCTGAGATGGCAGTTCTGGAGCTCGTCTAATCGATCTCTGACTGTATAAACAGTGATGAGACACCCTTTCCCAGCGATGGGAGAGGGTGTTTTTTTGTTTGTCTGGCTGTGGAATTGCTATTGGAATTGTGGGTTTGGCGTGATATACTAACAATAGCGTATTTTGCCCAAAGACTTTTACACCGAAAGGAGTGGATACCGTTGAAAAGCTTGTGCCGATATGCAAGCGTCTGGCTATGTATCCTGCTCTGTTTTTTGATGATGGGCTGCAGCTCTGTACTGCCGGAGAAAACTTCGGTGGAGGAGCTGCTGCGTGCTCCGCAGCTTTCGGGTGATTTTGGTGCGCTGCAATCTGCCCTGAATGACTGGCTGGGAGAGAGTGCGCAGCTGAAATATCCGATGCAGGGAGAATTATTGTCGCCCTTTTTGCTGCAGGATCTGGATGGCGATGGCCAGCAGGATGCTGCTGTGCTGTATACCACAGCACAGAGCTCCAATGTCTGCATTTCCATTTTGCAGCGGGATGATTCTGGTGTGTGGAAGGTGCGGCAGAATGTAGAGGGTCTGGCCGAAACGGTGGAAAGTGTGGAACTGGCCCAGCTGCAGCCGGGTGGGGAGCGGCAGCTGGTAGTAGGCTATATGGCTGCACAGGGCGACCGGTATCTGGCGGTGTATTCTTATATTGAAGGGGTACTTACGGTCATACTGGAACAGCAGTATGAGCAGTATCTGGTAGAGGACATCACCGGCGGCGGAAGCCAGGATCTGATCCTGATGTCGCCACAGGAATCGGGCGGTGTGCAGATCGAGCTGCTGACTGTAGATAAGGAAGGCGCATTCCAGCAGGTGGCTGTTATGGGCCTGTCCACAGATAAGTTTTCCGGCTGTGCTTCGGTAGCCGCCAGCATAGGCTCAGACGGCAAGCATTATCTGGTGCTGGACGGCTATACCGGTATTTCGGGCAACAACCTGGCCTCGGTATTGCTGCGGTTTGATGAGAGCCTGCAGCAGATGGTGCCGGCTACCCGGATCAGTATGGATAATCTGTATACAGATTCGCTGCGCAATGTGCCGGGCCTGGTGAGCCGGGACCTGGATGGCGACGGCATTGTAGAGATCCCCACGCAGCCGGATGAGGCTGGCTTGATGAACCTGAGCCAGAGCCGCCGCCTGGATTTTATCGTCTGGATGGATTATACGAACAGGAATCCCAAAAAGAGTTTTGGTCTGTTGGACGAGGAGACCAACTGTTACATTGAGCTGCCTATGGAATGGGAAGGCAACCTGAAGCTGACCGACAGCGAACACTACGAAGGTGCTGTGGAGCTGCGTACCCTGGATGAGGATGCGTTGGTCATGACGGTGCGGTTGGCACCGACGGCATCGAACGTTGCAGGCTGGACCCGTCTGGGGATCGTGGCGTCCCGTCAGATGCAGGCAAAGCTGGAGCCGGGTACAGAAATTCTGGACAAGAGTTATCGACTGTCAAAAGCACTGCACATGTTGAATTAAAAAACGGAGGAACTGGTTTTTATGATCCGGATATTAGTAGTGGAAGACGAAGCAAACATTCGGGAAATGATCGCACTGAACCTTCGCCTGGCCGGTATGGAGGCTGTAGAAGCTGAGAGTGCAGAGGCGGCCTTGCCGCTGCTGGAGCAGAAACCCGGCTGCGATGCTGCGATCCTGGATGTAATGTTGCCGGGCATGAACGGATTTTCTCTGTGCGAGACCATCCGTCGCAGCGACCAGAAGATCGGCATCATTATGCTGAGTGCCAAAGGACAGGAACAGGATAAGATCCGCGGACTGTCCATTGGTGCAGATGATTATATGACCAAGCCTTTCAGTGTCAGCGAGCTGCTGGCACGGGTGGAGGCCCTGTGCCGCAGAGTGATCCGCTCGGCGGGAGATATACGGGATGGTGCATCGCTGGGGACACTGACCAGCGGTGATTTTGTGCTGGATGAAAACCGCCGTGTGCTGATGAAGGCGGGGCAGCCTATTGAACTGACTCAGGTGGAGTTCCAGATCATGGAGCTGTTTTTCCACAATCCCGGCATTGCATTGGTGCGTGAAAAGATTTTGAAGGGCGTTTGGGGCGAAAATTACTTTGGCGATGTGAAAATCGTGGATGTGAACATCCGCCGCTTGCGCATGAAGGTGGAAGATGAGCCCAGTCACCCCACCCATATCATGACGGTGTGGGGATACGGTTACCGCTGGGAGGAGTAAGCGCTCCGCAGGACAGGGGTGAATTGAAACAGAAAGGGGGAAACGGCGATGAACAGCGGTATTACGCGGCGATGGCTCCGGGGCAACCTGTTGATCATCGTATTGCTGGTGCTGGCGGCTGAGGCATTGTTCCTGTATACCTTTAGCCGCAACCAGTACAGCAGTGTGCAGCAGGCGATGTATCGCCGTTTTTCCTCGGTGAACGGTCAGCTGAAAATGTACACTGGCGATACCATCCAGCGGGAGGCCGAAAACCGCAGTATGGCACTGCGCCGGATGGTGGAGCAGTTTTCGGATAAAGATAAATACGAATTTATGCTGCTGGACAGCTTTGGAGGTGTCATCGCATCCTCCAGCGGGACCGACGCAGAAGGCATCCTGACCAGGACGGACTTTGAAAATGCCCAGAATTCTGCGGATGGTTTTGGATATGCCATCTACCACACCGAATCGGGCGAGCTGGTCATGTCGGTTTGCTGTCTGGTGCCTTACGCGGCAGCGGATGTGGCGGCAATGCGTTTGGTGACCAGTCTGACGCTGGTGAACGGTCAGGTCAAAAGTGCGCTGATCCTCAGCCTGCTGTTGGCGGCGGTCGTGCTGGCAGTAGCAGCCCTTTCGGGCATTTACTTTATCCGGAGCATCGTGGTGCCTCTGGGTCAGGTGGAGCGCACGGCGGCCAGCATTGCCTGCGGCGACTTTGATGTGCGGCTGCCGGTGGTCGGGGATGAACGGGATGAGGTAGACCGTTTGCGCGGGACCATCAACCAGATGGCAGAGGGCCTGGGCGAAGCGGATAAGATGAAGAACGAGTTTATCAGTTCGGTGTCTCACGAGTTACGCACACCGCTGACGTCGATCCGCGGCTGGGTGGAAACGCTGCGTACATTGGATGATCCTAACGATGAAAACTACCGCAAAGGTCTGGAGATCATCAACAATGAGACCGGGCGGCTCTACAATATGGTGGAAGAACTGCTGGATTTTAGTCGGGTACAGAACGGACGCATAAAAATGGAGTGCTGTCCGCTGGATCTGGTAGCGGAGCTGACAGATGCGGTGTTGTTTACAGAGCCGCGCATCCGCAGTGAGGGGCTGATCCTCTCCTATACTGAGCCGGAGGAGATGATCCCGGTCTATGCAGACCCCAACCGTCTGCGGCAGGTGTTTATCAATGTGCTGGACAATGCCATCAAATACTCGGCACCCGGCGGACGTATTACGGTCAAGCTATGGGCGGGCGAGTACAAGGCTTTTATCGAGATCCTGGATCAGGGGCGCGGCATCCCACCGGAAGATCTGGAAAATGTTCGTACCAAGTTCTACAAGGGCAGCAATGCCGTGCGGGGCAGCGGCATTGGGCTGGCACTGGTGGATTCCATTATTTCCGCTCTGGACGGCACGGTGGACATTAAAAGCACTCTGGGCCGGGGTACGGTGGTCACATTGGGCCTGCCGATCTATCGAAAATAAGATTTTGTCATAATTGTATGCTATACTAGTACGAAAAAAACAATAACAGGAGATTTTTCAATGAATCGACCCAACAAGGAATGTTTCAAAACCAGTGTGGGCGGACAGGCGCTGATGGAAGGCATCATGATGCGCGGCCCCAAGCAGATCTGCTGTGCGGTGCGCAAGCCGGATGGTAGCATCGAGACAAAGATCGACCCTACGCCAAGCCACGGTGTGTGGGCCAAGATCCCTCTTGTGCGGGGCGCGATCTCGATGATCGAGAGCCTGATCGTGGGTTACCAGTACATGATGTATTCGGCCCAGGTGAGTATGGGGGATGATTATGACCCGGAGGAAGAGGAGACTGCCTTTGAAAAATGGGTGGGAGAACATCTGGGCGAAAAGGCAGAGGAGCTGCTGCTGATGGTGGCGGCTGTATTGGGTGGTATGCTGGCCATCGTTTTGTTTACGGTACTGCCGACGCTGTTGGTGGGCGGCTTGAACAAGCTGGTGCCGCTGGGGCGCTGGACAAAAGTTATCGTTGAAGCGGTGCTCAAGGTTGCGATCTTTTTGACTTATATGGTCGGTATTTCCAAGATGAAGGAGATCCACCGTGTGTTCGAATATCACGGTGCAGAGCACAAGACCATTGCCTGCTATGAGGCTGGCGATGCATTGACTGTGGAAAATGTGCGCAAGTATACCCGGTTCCATCCCCGCTGCGGCACCAGTTTTTTGATCCTGGTGGTCATTGTCAGTGTGTTTTTGTACAGTGTGCTGCCCTGGAGCAGCGTGGGCCTGCGGGTGGTGTTCAAGCTGTTGCTGCTGCCGGTGGTTATGGGCATCAGTTATGAACTGCTCAAATGGTGTGGCCGCTCGGACAATCTGTTTACCCGCATTATCCGACAGCCGGGTATCTGGGTGCAGCACCTGACCGTATTTGAGCCGGATGACAGTATGATCGAAGTGGCCATTGCGGCAGTGACTCCGGTTCTGCCGGAAAACCCGGAGGAAGGGAAATGGTGACGGTTGGAATGCTGCCCCGGGAGGCTGTGCGGCAGGTGGAGCAGTGCCTTGCCGCAGCAGGCTGTCCGGATGCGGATTACGATGCAAGAGAGCTGTTCCGGCTTGCGACAGGGCGGGATGCACGAGTGTCGGACCGGAGCCTGACAGAGCCGGAAGCGGTCCGGCTGCAGGATCTTTGTGCCCGCCGTGCGGCCCGCGAGCCCCTGCAGTATCTGTGCGGTGTGTGGAGCTTTTTGGATTTTGAACTGGCGGTTGGGCCTGGTGTGCTCTGCCCCCGGGCAGATACCGAGGTGGTAGCAGAGGCTGCCGCTGAAATGCTGGCCGGTATAGCGGAACCCAAAGTGTTGGATCTGTGTGCAGGTACCGGCTGTTTGGGATTGGGTGTCAAACGTTTTTGCCCCGGTGCACAGGTGACTTGTGTGGAAAAAAGCCCGGAGGCTTTTGTATATCTGGAAAAGAATGCCCGTCTTGCCCTGAAGGGACAGGGCCGCTCCACCGAAGATCTGCTGGAGCCGTCGGCATTTACAGAGGAAGAAGCACCAGAGTTTGACTGGGGTCCGGCATTGGGAATGCTGCGAAAAGACAAAAAAGCAGAACAAGCCGTAACACCGGTACAGGGAGATCTGTTCACCTACTGGCAGAGCCTGCCGGAAGGGGAGCTGGATCTGATCGTGTCGAACCCTCCGTATCTGACAGCAGCCGAAATGCTGGAGCTGCAGCCGGAGGTGGCGCAGGAGCCGGCGATGGCGCTGGAGGCTGGCGAAGATGGCCTGGTATTTTATCGGGCATTGGCAGAACACTATCAGCAGGCGCTGCGGCCCGGCGGGGCGCTGGTATTGGAGATCGGCTGGCAGCAGCGGCAGGCAGTGACCCGGCTGCTGGAACAGAACGGCTGGGATCAGGTGCAGTGCCGCAAGGATTTTGGCGGGAATGACCGCTGCATTCTGGCACGGCGCAGGATAGAATAAATCGGAAAAAGAAACAACTCCTTGTTGTAATAATTTTATTTTGTGCTATACTATAGTAGAAAGTACAAAAACCGGCCGTGATCTGCGGCCCAAAAGATAAAAGGAGCAGCAAGCTATGGCGAAAAATCAGAACAACGCAGTCGTCCCTGCCATCCAAAAGGTGGACCCGGGTGCAAAAAAAGATGCACTGGCCACGGCGCTGGCGCAGATCGAAAAACAGTTTGGCAAAGGTGCCGTGATGAAGCTGGGCGATAACGTCTCCATGCAGGTGGACTCTATCTCCACTGGAAGCCTGGGTCTGGACCTGGCTTTGGGCGTGGGCGGTGTGCCCCGCGGCCGTATCATTGAAGTGTATGGTCCGGAGTCCAGCGGTAAAACTACGCTGGCACTGCATGTTTTGGCAGAAGCACAGAAGAAGGGCGGCGAGGTCGCCTTTATCGACGTTGAACACGCACTGGACCCTGTGTATGCCGAAGCACTGGGCGTGGACATCAACAGCCTGCTGGTCAGCCAGCCGGATACCGGTGAGCAGGCCATGGAGATCTGCGAAGCACTGGTTCGCTCGGGCGCAATCGATGCCATTGTTGTGGACTCGGTCGCCGCAATGGTGCCTCGTGCCGAGATCGAGGGCGAGATGGGCGACAGCCATGTTGGTCTGCAGGCCCGTCTGATGAGCCAGGCGATGCGTAAGCTGACCAGCGTGATCGGCAAGACCAACACGGTCTGCATTTTTATCAATCAGCTGCGCGAAAAAGTGGGCGTGATGTACGGTAACCCCGAAGTTACCACCGGCGGCCGTGCACTGAAGTATTATTCCTCGGTGCGGATCGATATCCGCCGTGTGGAGGGCCTGAAGGATTCTTCCGGTCAGTTCATCGGCAACCACACCCGTGCCAAGGTGGTCAAGAACAAGGTTGCGCCTCCCTTCCGTGAGGCAGAGTTCGACATCATGTTCGGCGAAGGCATCTCCAAGATGAGCGAACTGGTGGATGTGGGTGTAAAGCTTGGGATCGTGCAAAAGAGCGGTGCGTGGTTCAACTATGGCGATATCCGTCTGGGTCAGGGCCGGGACAATGCAAAGCAGTTCCTGAAGGATAACCCTGAGATCGCAAATGACATCGAGGGCCAGATCCGTGCCAATGCGGACAAGCTGTATTCCACCCGCCGTCCGGCTGGCAAGGGCGCATCCGAAAAGGAACCGGCGGTAAAGGAGACCAAGGAGGCAAAGGCTCCGGTGGTCAAGGCACCGGCTCCCAGCAGCGAGAGCGAGCTGGATATCATGGTGGAGGACTAAATGTCCTTTTATCGGAGCCGCCGCCCAAAAGCAGAAACGGAAAAGTGCACCGATCCGGCCAAGGCCCGTGCCCGGGCGGTGGAGGTGCTTGCGGCAAAAGAGATCTCCTCGGGGCAGCTTTATGAACGGCTGTGCCGCAGCTTTACCGAACAGGCGGCAGCCTTTGCGGTAGCAGAAATGGTAGAGCTGGACTATGTCAACGACGAACGCTATGCGCAGGCCCGTGCCCATGGGCTGCTGACGGCCCGCAAGAGCCGCCGTGCAGCGGCACAGGACCTGAGGCAGAAGGGCTTGAGCGGCCAACAGATCGAGCAGGCGCTGGAGAGCGTTTATGCTCCGGATGAGGAAGGCGAAAGCCCGGAGCTGAAAGCGGCAGAGGCACTGGTGCGCAGCCGCTACCGCACAAAGCTTGCCAGCGGCAGGAGAGATCTGGTGGTTGCGGCACTGATGCGCCGTGGCTTTGCCTATCCTGTCGTTAAGGAAGCGGTGCGACGTGCAGAAGAAGATCTGTGAGAGAAAAAGCAGAAGATGCTTTGTGCTGCGATCAAGCGCAGATGGAGAGAGCAAGTCAAAGGCTCTCCGGCTGCAAAAAACGACCTTTTGGCCAAAAGGTCACCCCTGAAAAAGAAAGAGAGTATTATTCGATATGAAAATTGCATGTATTTCCCTGGGCTGCCCTAAGAACCAGGTGGACCTGGATGTTATGGTGCACAGCCTGCTGTCTGCCGGTCACGAGACGGTGGCAGAACTGGGCGAAGCCGATGTTGTTCTGGTAAACACCTGCGGCTTTATCGAGAGTGCCAAGGCAGAAGCCATTGAAAATATTCTGGAAGCCTGCTCTTATAAGCAGGTGAACCCCAATCTGAAGGTGGTCGTGACCGGCTGTCTGGCAGAGCGTTACCGCAGCCAGATCAAGGAGGAGATCCCTGAGGTGGATGCGGTAGTCGGCTGTGCGTCCAACAAGGTCATCGACTCCATCGTGGAGCGTGTGGCTGGCGGCGAGACCCCGCTGGAAAGCTATGGCCCCAAGCGGGAATTCCCCTTGGGCGGCAAGCGTGTGATCGGCACGCCGGCCCACTATGCATACTTAAAGATCGCCGAAGGCTGCAACAATCGCTGCCATTACTGTGCTATCCCTGGCATCCGCGGTCCGCTGCACAGCCGTGAGATGGAGGACTGCGTGGCCGAGGCACGCTGGCTGGCCGGCGAAGGCGTCAAGGAGCTGATCGTTGTAGCCCAGGACCCCACGGCATACGGCGAGGACTGGGGCAAGCCGGGCAGCATTTGTGAGCTGCTGGACAAGCTCAACGCCATCGACGGGCTGGAGTGGATCCGCATCATGTACGCATATCCGGAGCGCATTACCGACGAGTTCATTGCTGCCATGAAACGCAATGACAAGGTGGTGCCTTATCTGGATCTGCCCATCCAGCACTGCAACGATGAGATCCTGAAGAATATGAACCGCCGTTCCAACCGTGCAGAGCTGCTGGAAGTGGTGGGCAAGCTGCGCCGGGAGATCCCCGGTGTGACCCTGCGCACCACGCTGATCGCCGGATACCCCGGCGAGACCGAGGAGCAGTTTGAGGATCTGTGCAGCTTTGTCAAGGAGACTCAGTTCGACCGTCTGGGCTGCTTTGCCTATTCTGCAGAGGAAAACACAGTGGCTGCCCGGATGGAGGGCCAGATCGAGCAGGAGGTCAAGGACCGCCGTGCAGAGCTGGTCATGCAGATCCAGACTGGCATCATGGCACAAAAGCAGGCGGAAAAGGTGGGCCAGACGGTGCGTGTGCTGTGTGACGGCATTGACGAGGAGAGCGGCCTGTACCTGTGCCGTACTGCAGGCGATGCCCCTGAAGTGGACGGAAACGTTTGTGTATCCAGCGAAGAACCGCTGTATCCCGGTGCATTCTATGATGTTTTGGTGGATGACAGCGATTTGTACGATCTGTATGGTACGGTCGTGAAGTGATAAAACAGGAGGCTGATACGATGAATTTGCCCAATAAACTGACCCTGACCCGCATTTTGCTGGTGCCGGTGTTCATGATCCTTGTTTCGATGACTCAGCTGGGCCAGCCGGGCTATGAGCCTACCTGGTATCTGCTGGCCTGCATCGTGTTTGCAGCTGCAAGCTTTACCGATTTTCTGGATGGCTATCTGGCGCGCAAGTGGAAGATGGTCACCGACTTTGGAAAGTTTGCAGATCCGCTTGCAGATAAGCTGCTGACGACTGTGGCGTTTATCTATATGCTGCGGGATGGCGTGTGTCATCCGGTGGTACTGTGCATCATTCTGGCCCGTGAGTTTGCGGTATCCGGTCTGCGTATGGTCGCCGCCGGTGCCAAGGATGGCAAGGTGATCGCCGCCAATATGTGGGGCAAGGTCAAGACCGTGCTTCAGATGGTGACCATCATTTTGTACTATGCAATGGCAGCGCTGGGCGAGCCGACCGGCGTGGGCACGACCGTTCTGGTCGGCTCGATGTTGTGCTGGGCGGTGGCAGCAGTGACTGCGATCTCCGGCATCAAGTATCTGTGGGATAACCGCAGCTTTATCAATACTGCAAAGTAAAAAAGCATAACAAAAAAGCCCCTGCGCAGCGGTTTCGCTGCGCAGGGGCTTTTTGCTGCCCGGAAGAGGGCGCTATACTGTGTTAGGAGAGAGATACGCTGGCTTCCAGCGTATCCAGAACAGCCATCTGCAGGGCGTTCAGCACACTGCGAGCCTCGCCATAGGCGGAGCTGTAGTGCTCGATAGCGGTGTCGATCTGCTCCTGGGTGGGAATGATATCCAGCTGCTCAGCAACAGCCTGGAAAATCAGGTCCTGCTTGACCAGGTGGGTGAAGTAGGAATCCGAAGCAGCCAGCATGAGATCGGCATTGGAGTAGCCATTGGCGACTGCATAGGTGTCAATATCCAGGCTGTACAGGGAAGCGATCTGGGAATGATAGTTGAGGAACATCCGGATGTAGTAGTCAGAGATCAGGGTGGGCAGCTGTTCTGCAAAGGTGCTGTTGGCCAGCAGCTGATCCATCACCGCATTGTCCAGGTTGGAGGTGTACAGAGCATCCGCAAAGTAATCGCGGACAGCCTGTGCGGTGTGCAGATCGTCGGTCTCGCCAAAGGTGGCGTCCACCCACTCGTCGGTCAGCTCAGGGAGCGTCGCTACAGAGATAGAGTTGAGCGTGATGGTAAACACGGCTTCGGTGCCGCTCATCACAATGACATTGCCCTCAGCATCCGAGGAATTGCTGTAGCCTTCCGGGAGGGTCACGGTGATGTCAAAGACTTCGCCTGCGCTGTGACCGATGATCTGGTCTTCAAAGCCGTCGATAAAGCTGCCGCTGCCCAGAGCCAGGTCATAGCCGCTGTAGGTGCCGCCGTTAAAGGCAACGCCGTTTACAGTACCAACGTAGTCGATGTTAGCAACATCACCTTCCTGTGCGGCACGGCCGGTGACCGGCTGCAGATAGGTGAACTGGTTGAGCAGGCTGTCGATCTGGGTCTGGATGTCCTCTTCCGAGGGCTCCACATCCGCCTTGGCGATGGTCAGCGAAGCTACATCCTGCGGCAGGGTGACATAGTCCAGGGCGCGCACACCGTCCCAGTGGCCGTCGGCGGTCAGGCCGGTACTGTAGTCAAAGCTGGAGTAATCAAAGCTGTCTACGGTGCCGTAGGAAGAAACACTCTGGCTGGCAGAGGGTTCGCTGTCGGTTTTGCCACAGGCGACAAGAACGCCCAGAACAGCGACGACTGCGCACACGGCGCAGAGGATATTGCGAGTTTTACGATTCAAAAGAAAATACCTCCTCTTTAAAAAGACCGGTCATCTGCCGGTAATAAGACGCTTACCATTATATCGGATTTAGACGTAAAAGAAAAGTTTTTTGCAAAAATTCCACAAACAAAACAGAGAAATCATCACACTTTTGCTTGAGAGAGGCGGCAAAAGTGGTCAAAACCGGTGGAAATGCCCCCAAGGTTCTGTTACAATAAAAGTGTATAATGCGTAATTAGCGCCTGCAAAGGCTTCAGAACAAAATGGAGGATATGACCATGGATTACAATCAGGCTGCGCTGGAAATGCACGAGACCCATAAGGGCAAGGTGGGCATTGTGAGCAAGGTGGAGGTAAAGACCCGTGAGGACCTGTCCACCGCTTATACGCCCGGTGTTGCAGAGCCCTGCCGAAAGATCAAGGCAAACCCGGAAGATGTTTATAAGTATACCTGCAAGGGCAATATGGTGGCAGTGGTGTCCAACGGCACAGCAGTGCTGGGCCTGGGCGATATCGGCCCGGAGGCGGGCCTGCCGGTCATGGAGGGCAAGGCAGTCCTGTTCAAGGAGTTTGGCGGAGTAGACGCCTTCCCCATCTGCATCGATGCGCCGGACGCAGCCAGTGTGATCGCGGCCTGCAAGGCGATCGCGCCTACCTTTGGCGGCATCAATCTGGAGGATATCAAGAGCCCGGAGTGCTTTGAGATCGAGGAGACGCTGGAGCGTGAACTGGATATCCCGGTCTTCCACGATGATCAGCACGGTACGGCCATTGTGGTCACGGCTGCGCTGATCAATGCACTGCGCGTGGTGGGCAAAAAGATGCAGGATGTCCGCATCGTGCTGAACGGCCCTGGCGCTGCAGGTACGGCGATCATCAAGATGCTCATGACGGCCGGCGCAAAGGACATCATTGCTGTGGACCAGTTTGGCACACTGTACAAGGGCTGCAACAGCGCTGAGGCGCATAAGAACTGGCTGGGCGAAGTGACGAATCCCCGCCAGATCAAGGGCGGTCTGGCCGAGGCTCTGGCAGGTGCCGATGTATTCATTGGTGTGTCCCGCCCCGGCACCCTGACCACCGAGCTGTGCAAGACGATGAATCAGGATGCCATCGTATTTGCTATGGCCAACCCCACTCCGGAGATCATGCCGGACGAGGCAAAAGCAGGCGGTGTGCGTGTGATCGCTACCGGCCGCAGCGATTTTCCCAACCAGGTCAACAACGTGTTGTGCTTCCCGGGCCTGTTCAAGGGCGCACTGAGCGTCCGTGCCCGCGATATCAACAACGAGATGAAGCTGGCTGCAGCTTATGCCATTGCGGATCTGATCACGGACGAGGACCGCAGTGAAGAAAACATCATCCCGGGTGCATTCGATCCCCGTGTGGTGGAGGCAGTGTCCACTGCTGTGGCAAAGGCAGCCCGAGAGACCGGCGTAGCACGCCTGTAAGCGGAGGAATACTGACCATGAGGATCATTGCAGCACAGACCATTACGGACACAGTCGCGCGGCTGTGTATCGAAGCAAACACCCGCCTGCCGCAGGATGTGGAGGCGGCGCTGGACAAGGCCCGGGAAGAAGAACCCTGGCCGCTGGCGAAAAATACGCTGGATCTGCTCTGGTCCAACCTTTCGGCTGCAAAGCAGGCGGACCTGCCCATCTGTCAGGATACCGGCATGGCCTGTGTGTTTGTAGAGCTGGGTACCGGAGTGCATATTGAGGGCAGTTTTGAGGCCGCCATCCATGAGGGTGTGCGCCGGGGTTATACCGACGGATATCTGCGCAAGAGCATTGTGGCAGACCCACTGCGCCGGGGCAACACCGGTGACAATACCCCGGCGGCGATCACGGTGCACCTGGTGGACGGTGACGGCTGCAAGATCACGGTGGCACCCAAGGGCTTTGGCAGCGAGAATATGAGCCGGATCCAGATGCTCAAGCCGGCCGACGGTGTGGAAGGCTTTAAGAAGTTTGTGCTGGAGACGGTCAGGCTGGCCGGTTCCAACCCCTGTCCGCCCATTGTGCTGGGTGTGGGTGTGGGCGGCAGTTTTGACAAGGTGGCATACCTTGCCAAAAAGGCGCTGCTGCGCCCGCTGGATGTCCCCAACCCGGACCCTTATTATGCGGCACTGGAACAGGAACTGCTGACAGCCATCAATGAGCTGGGCATTGGTCCCCAGGGATTTGGCGGAAAAACTACCTGTCTGGGCCTTGCGATCGAGCAGATGCCTACCCATGTGGCAGGCCTGCCGGTGGCGGTGAATGTATCCTGCCATGTGACCCGCCGTGCCAGTGCAGAAGTATAAGGAGGTGCACCATGGAATATAAACTGACGACCCCCTGTACTGCACAGGACCTTGCGCCGCTGCGTGCAGGCGATACGGTGCTGTTGTCCGGCGTGGTGTATACCGCCCGTGACCAGGCCCACAAACGGATGATCGAGGCGTTGGATGCAGGGGAGCAGCTCCCCTTTGTGCTGGAAGGCAGTGCGATCTACTATGTTGGCCCCACTCCGGAGCGTCCTGGTGAAGTGATCGGCTCGGCTGGGCCGACTACCAGCGGGCGCATGGATGCCATGAGCCCCCGTCTTTTAGACCTGGGTAACAAGGTGATGATCGGCAAAGGCAAGCGGGATGCAGCGGTCAAGGCGGCGGTGAAGCGCAACGGAGCGGTCTATCTGGCTGCACTGGGCGGTGCGGGCGCACTGATGGCAAAGAGCGTGCAGACACTGAAGGTAATCGCATGGGAGGATCTTGGCTGTGAGGCGGTGCGCCGCCTGACCGTGGAGGATATGCCCCTGACTGTGGTGCTGGATGCACACGGCGGCGACCTGTACGAGGCTGGCCCGGAGGCGTACCGCCGGAGCCTTGTGTAAGGTATACGATCTGCCGGTGGACCGGCTGCACAAAATGCACGGGTCAAAGTGGTTTGTTTGCATAAACTTTCTGTGAATTGCTTGCATCAATGGGAAGAATATGGTATCCTATATTTGATACAGAATACCCCCGGACCGGGGCGGGCAGGAGGCAAACAGATCATGCAGATCCACCAATCCGCAGAAGATTATCTTGAGACTATTTTGATGCTGAACCAGCGTATGGGCAAAGTGCGCTCGATCGACGTTGTCAACGAGCTTGGTTTTACCAAGGCAAGTGTGAGCATCGCTATGAAAAAACTGCGGGAAAACGGCTACGTCGCGGTGGATGGTGAAGGCAATCTGACCTTGCTGGAACCGGGCCGTGAGATCGCAGAGCGCATCTATGGCCGTCATCGTCTGCTGACGGACTTCTTTGTGCAGCTGGGTGTGGACGAGGCAGTTGCAGCCGAGGACGCCTGCAAAGTTGAGCATGTGCTCAGCGAGCAGACGCTGGATAAGATCCGCGAAAACGTGCTGCGTATCCAGACCAATGAATAAACCGTAAGCAAAGCGCCGTTCCCGCCGGGAACGGCGCTTTTTTTGCGGGTTTTCCAAGAGAACAAAACAGAAATTTTCGCTTGCATCCGGCGGCGGAACGCGGTATGCTTATAGAATAAAATGCTTTTTATGCAGGAGGAGGGACCGGGATGGATACAGCGGACATCCGGGCGCTGTTGGGCAAGACCATCTGCGATAGAGCGGAGAAATACCGCAAGCGGTTGCTGCAAAAGACGGAGACAGCCAACAGCGAGGGTGTACGTCATTTGACGGCGCTGGTGCAGGGCAGTGGAGCGGAGTGCTACTATACGCAGGCATGGCTGCGGGAAAACGGGACCTTTATCAGTGCTTCCTGCGATTGTCCCTACAATCAAAACGGCGATGGCTCCTACTGCAAGCATATTGGCGCCCTGCTGCTGGAAGATGCTGCCGAAACAGCGGCAAAGGAAGAAGAAACGGTCCGGGATCTGTCGGCCATCCCGGGGGTGGTGCGGGGCGCTACCCGGCTGGTGCCGCCGGAGACGGTGGCAGAGCAGCCCCGCAAGGACAGCTATGCTTCCGGGCTGGAAATGCTGTTTGGGCGCAAGTGGCGGGGCGAAGCTCCGACCACGGACTACGAGGCAAAAAAGCTGCTGGAAACCTACCAGCAGGCGGTACTGCAGGAGGTGGCGGCAGAACCTCTGCCCCAGCGCATCGGTTTTGTGCAGCTGGAGCCGGAGCTGACCCTTTTGCCGGGGCAGCAGCCTTGGCTGAGGCTGCGCATCTCGGACGGCGGACGGCAGTATGTGGTCAAGAGCATTCCCATCCTGCTGGACAACATTGCACAGAATAAAAGTGCAAGCTACGGCAAGTCGCTGGGGTTTGTGCACTGCTGGGATGCATTTGATGCGGATGCACAGGCGCTTTTGCGGCTTTTGCGCCGTCAGGTAAATGCAAAGCAAAGTATGGAGACCAATGTGGTGCGCTCGTACAGTTATGCCGCAGAGCATGGTCCGTCAGGAGGCCTGCCGCTGACGGGCGAGATCTTTGACGGTTTGGTGGAGCTGTATGCCGCCAGTGGGATGCTGGGTGGCTATGAGCTGAAAAAGGGTTTGCCGCCGATGACCCTGACGGTGGAACGGCGGCGGGGCGGCGTACAGGTAGAGGCACGGCCTGCCCTGAGCGCAGTGCATGGACTGGACCGGGACTACCTGTTCAGCGAGGATACCCTGTGGTACCTGTCTAGGGAAGAATGTGCCCGCATTTTACCTGCACTGCAGGCGCTTTGCGGCAAGAGTTTGTTTTTTACGACTGCAGATGCTACCGTGTTTTGCAGTTATGTGCTGCCGGAACTGGGCAGCAAGCTGACCATCCAGGACCCGGAGCGGTTATTGCTAAATCAGATCCCGCTGGAACCCATTGTTCAATTTTATCTGGATGTGCCAACAGAGATGACCATTGTGGCTCATGCGGAATTTTTATATGGAGAAGACCGTGTGACCCCCTTTGCGCCGGCACCGATCGGGCTTTTGCGGGATGCCCGTGCCGAAAACCGGGCGGCCAGGCTGTTGGAGACCTATCTGCAGCCCACCGGCAGAAATTATACGGTAGCCGATGAGGAAGATATCTATCGTTTTCTGGAGGAGGGCGTACCGGCCCTGATGGCAGCAGGCGAGGTTTATCTGAGCGATGCCTTCCGCAATTTGCAGACTGCACCGCCCAAGATCTCGGTGGGCGTGTCGGTCAATGGCAGTGTATTGGACCTGGAAGTTGACACGGGGGAATTCCCGGTGGACGAGCTGCGGGCACTGCTCAAGAGCCTGCACCAGAAAAAACGCTACCACCGTTTGCGGGACGGGCGGCTCTTACGGCTGGATGACACGCTGGAAGGGCTGGACGAGCTGAATGAGACGCTGGAGCTTTCCGGCGTAAAACTGAAAAACGGTCATGCAGAGCTGCCGCTCTACCGGGCTCCCAGTCTGGACTGGGCACTGTCTGGACAGAACGGTGTGCGGTTCAACCGCGACGACGCATTCCGGCGCATCAGCCGCAGCTTTCATGCTGTGAAGGACAGCGAATATGCCCCGCCCCAGAGTCTGCAAAAGGTGCTGCGCAAGTACCAGCGGGATGGTTACCGCTGGCTGCGCACACTGGACGGCTACGGTATGGGCGGTATCCTGGCCGACGATATGGGTCTGGGCAAGACGGTGCAGGTGCTGAGCTATCTTCTGGCGATGAAGGAAAGCGGGCAGACCCTGCCCAGCCTGATCGTCTGCCCGGCATCGCTGGTGCTCAACTGGGAGGAAGAATGTCACAAGTTCACCCCGCAGCTGCGTTGTGTCGTGGTGGACGGCGATGCATCCCACCGTGCGATGCTGGCGGGGCAGTGGGCAGAGGCGGATCTTGTAGTGACCAGCTATGACCTGCTGCGCCGGGACGAGGAACTTTATGAAAATCAGGCGTTCTATGCCTGCATCCTGGACGAAGCACAGGCGATCAAGAACCATACAACTCAAAAATACAAGGCGGTCTGTCGGGTGCACAGTCAGGTACGGTTTGCTCTGACCGGCACCCCGGTGGAGAACCGTCTGGGTGAGCTGTGGAGCATCTTCTCCTTCCTGATGCCGGGCTATCTGCCGCCCTATAAGAACTTCTGCAATCGGTTTGAAAAGCCCATCGTGCAGGACCGGGACGAAACGGCTGCCCGGCGGCTGAACCAGCTCACCGGCCCGTTCATCCTGCGCCGCATGAAGTCGGAGGTGCTGCGGGAGCTGCCGCCCAAGACCGAAAACATCCACCGCATCGAGCTGGAAGAAGAGCAGCGCAAGCTGTATCTGGCAGCAGTGGTGGATGCAAAGGACAAGCTGCGGGCGGCAAAGCCGGAGGACAAGATGGCGGTGTTTGCAGTGCTGATGCGCCTGCGCCAGATCTGCTGCGACCCGCGTCTGCTGGCAGACAACTGGACCGGAGGAAGCGCCAAGCTGGATGCCTGTATGGAACTGGTCACTGCAGCAGTAGAGGGCGGGCACCGCATTTTGCTGTTCAGCCAGTTCACCTCCATGCTGGAACTGCTGGCAAAGCGGCTGGACGAGGCGGGCGTGAGCCACTTCACCCTGCAGGGCTCTACGCCCAAGCCGGTGCGTGCCGAGCTGGTGCGCCGGTTCAATGCGGGGGAGGCCGGCGTGTTCCTGATCTCGCTGCGGGCGGGCGGAACGGGTCTGAACCTGACGGCGGCGGATATCGTTATCCACTACGACCCGTGGTGGAACGTGGCGGCGCAGAATCAGGCGACCGACCGTGCCTACCGCATTGGCCAGCAGAACCCGGTGCAGGTGTACAAGCTCATCGCACAGGATACCATTGAGGAAAAAATCGTGGAATTGCAGCAGGCAAAGCAGCTGCTGGCGGATACCGTCACCGGCTCGGCAGACGGCGCGATCCTTGCCATGAAGCCGGAAGAGCTGCTGCAGTTGTTGGAGGGGACAGAATGAATTACGCGATCTTCTGCAAAGCGGTCGGTACTATTTACGACCTGCCGGAAAAGACGAAAATGGGGGAGCAGGGGCTGCTGTCTGCCATCGGGGACGAAGGGCTGTATGGTCAGGCGTGTCAGGTGCGCACGATGCCCGGAGGCGTGACGGCCGAAGGGGTGCAGCTCCCGGCGGAAATGGCGGAGGTGGTCAGCTTTTACGGCTACCACGGTTATGTGCCGCAAAACGAGCTGTATTTTGTTGAGGAAACATTCCTAAATGGATATCTTGAGGCGGACCTTGTCGCCGCCGGTCGCGCGACCGATGTGCTGAGCCTGCCCAAGGTGTCGGCGGTGCGCCTGTTTGAGTTGGAAAAGGGGGCGGTTCTGCGCCGTCTGCCGGAAGATGAGCCTACCGCTGGCTGGACGAAGGTGGAGCTTGTGGACGGGCAGCAGGGCTATGTGCGCTCCGGCTGGCTCCAGAAGGTACGCTATGGGATGGGGGCGGTCTTTACCCAGCAGGAGGGACGGCGCTTTGACGAAGCGCTGGCACTTGCCGAAGGCTGCAAGCCGGACGAGCTGGTGCAAAAGGCGCTGGACCGCTGGCATGACGGCAGCGAGGCAGCCTTCCGGGAGGCAGTAGTCAAAGCGGCAGAAAGCTACATGGGTACCGAGTACCGCTGGGGCGGTAAGTCCGGGCGCGGTATCGACTGCTCTGGTCTGGTCAGCAGTGCGTATGCCCAG
The DNA here is from genome assembly GCA_964466825.1 of uncultured Faecalibacterium sp. Lineage (GTDB taxonomy): Bacteria > Bacillota > Clostridia > Oscillospirales > Ruminococcaceae > Faecalibacterium. The sequence goes on from CAYXQN010000026.1 coordinate 18,551, forward strand.
TGCGGTGTGCTCATTTACCGGGACGCAAAGCTTGTGGATGGCTGGGCGATGCACGCCATCCCTTTTGAGGACAAAAAGCGGGGCGATGCGCTTTATTTCCCCGGGCACATCGCTTTGTATCTGGGCGAGGGGCGTTACATCCACTCCACCGGCGCTGCAGCAAGCGGCGGCGTGGTCATCAACAGTCTGGACCCGGCCGACCCGCTCTACCGGGAGGACCTTGTTCAGAGCCTGTATGCTGTGGGCAGCATTTTTTAACAAAAAGGAGAACCAAAGATGAAAGTCTGGGATCTGCATTGCGACACCCTCAATGAGCTGCGCTACGCTGAAAAGGCGAACAGCCCCAAGAGCTTTTTGCACAACGATCTGCATATCGATCTGGAAAAATTACAAAAAGGCGATTATATGCTGCAATGCTTTGCAGCCTTTGTCAATCTGGCAGACAAGACCCCCGGCGCCGACCCGCTGGTGACGGCGCTGGAGGAGATCGACATCTTCAAGCGCATCATGGCGCAGTATCCGGACCGGATCGCTCCGGTGTATACGGCGGCTGATATCCGCAAAAATGCGGCCGAGGGCAAGATCAGCGCCATGCTCACCATCGAGGAGGGCGGCTGCTGCAAGGGCAGTCTGGGCATTCTGCGCCGGATGTATGAGCTGGGTGTGCGGATGATGACCCTGACCTGGAACCACCAAAACGAGCTTGCAAGCCCGAACGTCGTGCCCGGGGCAGACATCGACTCCATCTGGCCCTGCCAGCCCAACACCCAGACCGGTCTGACCGAAAAGGGATTTGAATTTTTAGCAGAGATGGAGCGGCTGCACATCATTGCGGATGTGAGCCACCTGTCGGATAAAGGCTTCTGGGACATTGTGGAGCACTCCACCCGCCCCTTTGCGGCAAGCCACTCCAACTGCCGTGCGCTGGCACCGCACTGCCGCAACCTGACCGACGAGATGATCCGGGCGATGGCTGACCGTGGCTGCCTTGTGGGGCTGAACTACTGCTGCGGCTTTTTGGATGACCAGCCCAGCCCGGAGCTGTGCCGCAGCACCACGGCGCTGATGGCGAAGCATGCAGCACACTTCAAAAAGGTGGGCGGCATTGAGATGATCGCCCTTGGCAGCGACTTCGACGGCATTGGCGGTGATCTGGAGCTTTCTGACTGCTCAAAGCTCCCGCTGCTGGCAGAGGCACTGCGGCACGAGGGCTTTACCGAGGACGAGGCGGAGCACATCTTCTACCGCAATGCAATGCGGTTCTTTGAGGACAATCTGTAAAAATCGACAGGAGGATTCCAAAATGGATAAAAATATGACCCTGGAAAAGCGCATTGATGCCGAACTGTACTCCTATCAGGGCAAGATGAGCGTTTTTGTGGATGACCTGCGTGGTCACACCGTGGAACGCGGCGCTGACGAGGAATTTGAAACAGCATCCACCATCAAGACCTTCCTGCTGGCGGCGCTTTATCTTCAGGTCCAGCGGGGCAAAGCGGATCTGGAGGAGGAGATCACCTACGAGGCAAGCCAGTTCGTGGATGGCTCCGGTATGCTGCGGGCACTGGGCGTGGGTGCGCACCTCAAGGTGCGGGACACCGCAACGATGATGATCATCTGCTCGGATAACATCGCTACCAATATGCTTATCGATTATCTGGGGCTGGATACCATCAACGAGTGCATCGTGGAGCTGGGGTTTGCCCATACCCGCCTGCACAACTCACTGCATTTTGACCGTTACCGTACGCTGGGTACCACCACACCCCGGGACTATGCAGCGCTGTTTGCCCAGATCGCAAAGGGCACCCTTGTCAGCGCGGAAGCAAGTGCTGAGATGCTCAAGATCCTGCGCCAGCAGCACTACAACAATATGCTCACCCACAACTTCCCCCAGTATTATCTGGACTGTGAGGAAACCGGTGCCGAGGAGCTGATCTGGGTCGCCAGCAAAAGCGGCAGTATGAACGCCTGCCGCAACGACGGCGGCATCGTGCATACTCCGTATGGCGAATACGTCATCGTGCTGATGAACAAGGAATTCAATGATATCATCGAATACAACGACCACCCGGCGATGGTCTATGGTGCCAAGGTCTCCCGCATGATCCTCGATCAGGTGCTTGCCTGCGAGGGCAGACTGTATCTGGACTGAGCGCAGGAGTGACTGAATGGAAACGAATCACCTTTCGATCATCTCCGGCGGCAAAAAGATCGTGCTGAATGCCAGCACCATCCTGTATGTGCTTATGGTGGAAAAGGTCGCAGAGATCCATCTCTCCGGAGGAACGGTGTATGAGACCCGGATGACCCTGGCAGAGCTGAAAGCGGCATTGGGCGAACGGTTCCTTCCCATCCACCGGGGCTGCATCGTCTCGGTCATGGCGATCCATGAGATCACCGACCGCATCGAGCTGATCAATGGCGAGGCGCTGATCTACACCAAACGCAAGAAAAAGCAGATCATTGAACAGTTCCTGACCCAGCAGCAGTCCCTCATCCGCAGTTTTGATCACACCGATGCGCCGCACACGGCAGAGGAATATCGCCGCCATTACAGCAGCTTTGATGCGATGCCGTTTGCATTTACGGATATCGAGATGGTCTTTGATGAGGAAAAGCGTGCGGTAGACTGGATCTTCCGCTACGCAAACCCGGCGCTGGCCGCGCTGGAAAAGGTTCCGCTGGAGCGGCTCGTGAACAGCTCGTTCGGCAGCCTGTTCAGCAACATGGACTCCAAGTGGGTGCGTACCTATGAACGTGCACTGCTCTATGGGGAAACGCTTGAGATCATGGACTACAGCCCGGAGATCGATACCCACCTCAAGATCATCTGTTTCCCGACGTTCAAGGGACACTGCGGCTGCATCCTGTTCGATGCGTCAAAGATCAAGAGTTTGCCGAGCGTGGATGTGAGGCTGCTTCAATCGCTGAACAGTCAGCCGGAAACGAGCGCCAAAACAGATTGATCTGCCAAGAAAAAGAAACTCCGCCCTCCGGCATCAGCCGGAGGGCGGAGTTTTTTTCAACGAACGTCGTTTCAGGGCGGATGAATGTCGTTTTGAGGCAAGTGCCTTGCAATCATCCGCGGAGCCCGTATAATAGGCTCAGACGCTGAGGCCTGCAAGCCGGAAAGCGTTGTAAAACGGTAAAGCTGTTGAAGAGTCGTTTCATCGCGATCCATGATAACGATGCCTGTCTTGACGGACCGCGCAGATGATCCTTGCGGAAAAAGGTCATGGCGTGTGTACAGGTTCAGCGAACTCTTCAGCGTGCTTTCGTGCGAGGAAAAACATCCGCAGACCTTTCATTGGGGTAAGTCTGCGGATGTTTTTTTGTTGTTCTGATTCAGAAGATCGGATCACGCAAGGCAGAGATCCTTGTCGAAGAAGGCGATGCCAAAGGTGCCAGGACCGGTATGAGTGCCGATGACGCAGCCGATCTGGCTGATGAGCGGCTGTTCCAGATGCAGGTTGTCTTTCAGATAGGTCACGATGGGCTGTGCCTCCCGCTGAGAGACGCTATAACCTGCAATAGCAGGGAACTCCGGATGGATGCCGCCCAGTTCCTCGACCATCTTGAACAGCGCAACGTAAGCGCCGGGCAGACCGCGTGCTTTTCCCGCCATGGCGACCTTGCCCTCTTTGACCGTAAGCAGGGGCTTGATGCCCAGCATACCGCCGGCAACCGCAACGGCTGCGGGCAGACGGCCGCCCTTGCGCAGATACTTCAGGTCATCCACAGCGGCAATGATGTGCAGATGCTCCTTGGCGTGCTCCAGCGTGGCTGCGATCTGGGTGACGCTCTTGCCGTCATCCCGCAGACGCACCGCCAGACGAACCAGAAGTGCCTGACCGAAGCACAAGGACATGCTGTCCACAAAAACAACATTGTCCACATTGGCGATGTCGGCCGCGAGCTTTGCACACTGATAGGTGCCGGACAGCTCGTGGGAGAGGAAGATGCCCAGC
>CAYXQN010000027.1:0-9896 GCA_964466825.1 uncultured Faecalibacterium sp.
TTCAGGGTAACGGGGTCATTGCCCTCGCCATACCAGCGCCAACCCATTTTCATAGACATAGTGGGTTCCTCCTGTTTTTCGTTCATATTTTGCTTTGCTTTTTTGTGCAGCCGGACTGCCGCACCTTACGCTTATATTCTAATATATCAGTTATAAAATAGCAATTGACCTTTTGACGGTTTTTGGCATTCTTTCTTGTATACTTTACACAAAAGCTGCGAATCGGCAGCATTTCCACTCCCTTTTCACCATACCTTCCCTGCTTTTTTGCAAAGAAAAACCCCCGCTGTACAGCGGGGGTTTTTTAGATGATCGGTAGACTCCGAAATCTTAGATCTCGTCCTTGAAGTAGCGCTTCAGCAGGCCTTCCAGAGCACGGCCGTGGCGCGCTTCGTCGCGGGCCATCTCATGGACGGTATCGTGGATAGCGTCCAGACCGTTCTTCTTTGCAACGGTAGCCAGATCCACCTTGCCAGCGGTTGCGCCGTACTCGCAGTCAACACGCCAAGCCAGATTCTTCTTGGTGGATGCGGTCATGTTGGGTTCCAGATCGCTGCCCAGCAGCTCAGCAAACTTTGCTGCGTGCTCAGCCTCCTCATAAGCTGCCTTCTCCCAGTACAGACCGACCTCGGGGTAGCCCTCGCGGTGAGCGATACGAGCCATGCACAGGTACATACCGACCTCAGAGCACTCGCCCTGGAAGTTGGCCATCAGCTGGTCGAAGATGAACTTCTTGTCTTCCTCAGAAATGTCAGGGTTGTTCTTTACGGTCTCAGCGTAAACACCAAACTTGTGCTCAGCAGCCAGAACGCCCTCTTCCATCACCTTGAACTTGGAACCGGGAACGCCGCACAGGGGGCACTTGAAATCTTCGGGCATGACATCCGCTTCATAAACGTAACCACAAACAGGGCACACAAACTTCTTCATAGTAGGAACCTCCATTATTTTTGTCGACTCACAACTGGTACTTGGTGAACCGCTTTCTGTGATTCTATTATAGCGAACGATTCCTAGAATGTCAAGCACATTTTTAAGAATTATTCCTATTTATTTCATACCTGAAGGCTTGCGCTGGAAGCTGCTTCGTTGCCGTCCACAGCGTCAAACTCGTAGTCGTTGCCGGGCAGGATCGCATTCAGAGCGATACCAGCGATCGCAGCGATTGCCAGACCAGACAGGTTGATGCTCACGCCTGCGATCACAAAGGTCAGACCACCCACCGAGTTGAAGCCCAGTGCGGAGACCAGAATGACTGCTGCGATGATCAGGTTGCGGCTGTTGGTGAAGTCCACACGGTTCTCTACCACGTTGCGCACACCGATGGCGGAGATCATGCCGTACAGCACAAAGCTGATGCCGCCGATGATACCGGTGGGAATGGTGTTGATGACTGCCTCAAACTTGGGGCTGAAGCTCAGAACGATCGCCATGACTGCTGCAATGCGGATGACCAGCGGATCGTAGATCTTGCTCAGTGCCAGAACACCGGTGTTCTCACCGTAGGTGGTGTTTGCAGGGCCGCCCAGCAGACCTGCCAGAGCCGTTGCCAGACCATCGCCCATCAGGGTGCGGTTCAGACCAGGATCATTGATGTAGTTGTGGCCGACCGTTGCACTGATGGCTGCGATATCGCCAACGTGCTCCATCATGGTTGCCAGTGCAATGGGCAGGATGGTGAACAGAGCGCTGATGAACTCCGGGCTGCCGTCGATGGCAAACAGACCCATGGACTCCTTGTGCAGCGGAATACCAAGCCATGCAGCCTCTGCAATGGGCTGGAAGTTGACCGCACCCGTGACGAGCGCCACCGCATAGGAGACCAGAACGCCGATCAGGATGGGCAGGATCTTGACCATGCCCTTGCCCCAGATGTTGCAGACGATGACAGTGCCCAATGCCACAAAGGCCAGCAGCCAGTTGGTCTGGCAGTTGCTGATGGCAGAGGGAGCCAGGATCAGGCCAATGGAGATGATGATGGGGCCAGTAACTACCGGCGGGAAGAACTTCATGATGCGGCGCACGCCGAAGGTGGAGATCAGCAGGCTGACCGCCAGATAGACCAGACCCGAGAATGCAACACCTGCGCAGGCGTAGGGCAGCATTTCGGTATTGGGCACGGTCAGGTTGCCCTCAGCATCTGCCAGCATCGGCGCAACGATGGAAAAGCCGCCCAGATAGGCAAAGGAAGAACCCAGGAATGCAGGAACCTTTTTCTTGGTAATAAAATGGAACAGCAGTGTACCCAGACCTGCACACAGCAGCGTAGTGGAAACACTCAGGCCGGTCAGCAGCGGCACCAGCACCGTTGCACCGAACATTGCAAACATATGCTGCACACCCAGCACCAGCATACGGCCGGTACCCAGCTGACGCGCGTCATAAATGCCTTTGGAGTAATCGATTTTTTCGTTCATTCGTAACACCCTCCTGTTTTTTTTTCCAAAAAAAGAGGCATCGCCATCAAATGGCAATGCCTCTATCATTGGAAACAATATCCTCACCAATAAAAGAAAACACACGGCGGCGCTTGTGACGATTCATCTGCATCGCCGGTCCCTCCTCTTCTGGTGCAACTTTTTTTGCGGCGCCCTGCAGGTCTCCTGCCCGCCGCACACTGAGGGATAGTATACCAAACTCTCCCATGGAAAGCAAGCGCTTTTTCAATTTTTATTTCTTTTTGCCAGCCCACTGCGTTTCACCACACAGTTCGCAGCTCACAAGGCAGCACCCTAAAAAAACAAGCAATGCGCAGTCCGTCGGCACACGCTGCATGGCAACCACCCGGCCGCATAAGGTACTAAAGGTCTGTACCGCCTGTTCTGGCATCCCCAGATAAAAAACCGCCAACGACAATGGCAGATGCAGCACTCTCCCTGCGATCAGCGGCCTGAAAGAGATCTCCGGCGGACAGATGCTGCGCACCTGCATCAGGACCGATGCCCCCTGTATGCTCAAGGCAGCACAGCACAACCCGCTGGCCCATAGTCCCGTACGGGATGCCAGGTCGCAGCCGGAGCATACCTCCAGTAGCATAGCCGGCAGCACTGCCCTCTCCTCCGGCAAAAAACTGCCGCATCCAGCGGCCAGCATCCTGAAATACAGTACCGTCCCGCACAGCTTCAGATAGGCCATCGCCGACTGTGCGATCACCGCATCCAGTTTCAGCGGGGCCGGCTCACGTTCCAGCACAGACTTCTCTGCTCCCGCAGAACAACGTCCGCCCAGACGGTTCCACACTGCTGCCGTCAGATACCCCGCCAGCACCTGCGCTATAAATAACTGCACTCCCACATCCCTGCTCCCCAGCAGCTGCTGGCCCACCGTCAGGATCACAAAGGATGGTCCCGAGCAGATACAGGCCGGCAGAAGCGCCGCCGCTTCCTGTGAACTCATCCTGCCCATCCGTACTGCCTCTGCTGCCGCATTGGCCGCCGGTGCAAATCCCCCGCAAAGTCCCACCAGCAGCACCCCGCCTGCCGCCGGGCTTTTGACCCCGATCATCTTCGCAACCGGCAGCAACAACACCCCTAGAATTTCATCCGCTCCGCTGCGCATCAGCAAAGTGGATACGATCAAAAACGGAAACAGCGATACCAATAGCGGCCCACCGCAAAGTGCAAGCCCGTCCTGCAATGCACTGGCACAAATCAATGGCTTTGCAAACACCAGAACGGCTGTCAGCACAGCCAGCAGCGCCAGAACTGCCTTTTCCGGTTTGAAAGTTTGATACATAAGCCCGCCCTCCACATCCATATATATGTAGGGGCCAGGTCGGTCTAGCACTTCGGGATGGGAGGGAGCGGATTTGTCCCAAAAGCATAGCGTTCACCTGTCACCGATGCAATGGCTGACCGCATTGTTTCAGCAGCCTCCGTCCTGGTTTTATCGTCAGCCTTCCCTTTATCTCAGCGGAGCCGTACTGGAGATCGAACACTTTCAGGCGATCCTGACCTACAACGAGGCAAAGCTCTGCCTTCAATTTCCTCACGGACGGCTCACGATCTACGGCGATCATCTCCGCATTCGCACCCTTACTGCGCACCGCATCACCCTGTATGGCAGGATCCTGCGCACTGATTTTTCGGACAACTAGGAGGGGATCTTTATGCAGCTGGCCGGATTGTGGGCTTCCGTAAGATTCCGCGCCTGCAACGGAGGAACTAACTCGCTGCTCACCCTGGCCGCACAGCAGGGGCTGCATCTCTATACTCTTGACCCTTCTGATGGTGGTTTCTGTGCATCCTGTGTTGCATGGCACTATCGTCCCTTGGCCGGTCTTGCCCGCCGACACAGTGTACATCTTCGGATCGAGAAAAAAACGGGCATCTATTTTGGGCTGCGTCCATTGCTGCACCGCACCGGACTTTGGTTCGGCGGACTCCTGTTCTGGGTGCTTTTGCTCTGGTCTCAGAGTCTGGTCTGGTCTATCGATACCAGCACTCTTTCAACCGGTCAGTCAGCCCGGGCCTCTTCCGCACTGCGGATGGTCGGCCTGCAGCCCGGCAGCATCGTCACCGAGCAAAAACTCGCTGCTGCCGAGTATGCGCTCCTGCAAAGCGGCGAGTTCTCCTGGGCCAGTGTCAATTTTGCCAAAGGGCGGCTTCAAATCGAGACCGCCGCAGCCAAACCAAAACCCGAGATCGCCACCGGGAGCTCCAAAGGCCTCCGTGCCAGATGCGATGCAACGGTTGTTTCAGTCCATCTCACCAGTGGGACCATGTTGGTCGCACCCGGACAGCAGGTAGAAGCCGGACAGGGCTTGATCGGCACCGCCCGCAGCGAACGGGACGGTACGTTGATTTTTGTGCCTGCCGCAGGCTCTGTGTGCGGTCGATTTGAGTGGTCCGACACACAAGAGATCCCTCTGTTCGATGATATCCTCCAGCTCACCGGCGTACAGCACAGCATCCACACGCTCACGGTTGCCGATCACTCCTGGACCATTCCCTTTTCGGCTCCATTACAGAACTCGCTCTCTGTATCCCGTCACAGTTCTCTCACCCTTTTTGATCTCCCCTTGCCCTGCTCTGTCACCGAGACCACCTACTATGAGCAGCAGTCACTGCCTCTTATCCGCAGCCCCCAGCAAGCTTTGGACCTTGCACGGCTTCAAAGTCTTCAAGCTTTGTCCCAAGCCTTTCCGGACGCAGAGCCTCTGGCGCGCCAGGAGACCACCTCTGTTACGGATGACCTCTTTTTATATACTGTGGTCTACACCTTGTGCGCTGATATCTGCACATAAAAACCCGGCCGGTACATCCATACATCCGGCCGGGTTCTTTTTATTCTTCCGTCTTTTCTGCCTCAAGCTGCTGTGCGTCATATTCTGCCAACAGCTCATTCAGATCAAACTCATACTTGGTATGGCAGAAGTGGCAGACCACCTCGCAGCGGGGATCTTCATCCCGCATTTTTTCCAGTTCCTTGCGGCCCAGGCTCATTACCATTTCCTTGGTGCGTTCTTCACTACAGTCGCACTCATAGCCTACTTCCCGCTCGTCCAGCACCTGGGGATCAAACCCGGCCATCGCCAGTTCCATCATATCCTGCGGTGTCTTACCTGCACGCAGCATTTCAGTAACAGACGGCATCGCCGCAATGTTCTTTTCCAGCTGGGTGATCTCATCATCGGTTGCACCCGGGAGCAGCTGCAGCAGGTATCCGCCCGCACAGGCAATGGACAGGTCCTTATCCACCAGAACGCCCAGTGCGCAGACCGTCGGGATCTGCTCGCTGTAAGCATAGTAGCTGGTCAGGTCCTCTGCGATCTCACCGGACACCAGCGGGATCTGACCCACGGTCGGCTCCTTTTGCAGCTTATTGTCCCGGATAACGGTCAGGATACCGTCTTTGCCAACAGCACCGCCCACATCCAGATGACCATCTGCACGGGGCGGCAGCTCCACCAGCGGATTTTCGATACAGCCCTTAACATTGCCTGTACCATCCGTGCAGGCGATGACCACACCTGCCGGACCGCCGCCGGACACACGCAGTGTGACCTGGTCCCTGCGGTCTTTGAGCATAGCGCCCATCAAGGACGCGCCAGTAAGCAGCCGGCCCAATGCTGCGCTGCAGGTTGCACTGGTGGTGTGCAGCTGCTCTGCGCGGCGCACCATATCGGTCGAATCCACACCGCAGAACACGATGCCGCCATTTTCCGACAGGCCTCGGATCAAATTTGCCATAGCTTATCCCTCCAATTGAGTATACTGTTTTACCGCACAGAAGAAGTACCGCTCGCTCTCGTCGGTCAGGGGACCAAATGTTTCACCATCGCAAACGCTCTCCAGCACAAAGCCATGCTTCTCCAGCGCCGCACGGATGGTCTCAAGATCATAGGTATACTCACAGAATTCCTCGTGAAAGTGTTCCCCTGTTTCGTGGTAGTCGATATCCACGCTGATCTCAACCTTGCGTTCTGCGCTATTATAATGGTTGCGCCAGACGCACGCAGCATCTTCTTCTTCAAAGGTAAACTCGTTTTCGCCCAGCACCTGCTGGTGCTTATAGGGCGTGTTCATATCAAACAGCAGCACGCCGCCTTTTTCCATAAAAAAGCCTGCGTTTGCGATCACCTTATCCAGGTCCGGGATATGGTTAAAGGTGTCAAAGGTCGATACTGCCGCCCGGATCGTACCGTAAAGATCCAGCTGAAGCAGGTCCTGCCGCAGCAGCAACAGCCGCCCGGAAAAACCGAGCTGTTCCGCCTTGTCCCGCACGACACAGAGCATCTCCTCTGATTGGTCAATGCCCATCATATCATAGCCCGCCTGGGTCAGCATCAGGGTCAGTTCCCCTGTGCCGCAGCCCAGATCCGCCACAATGCCATCCTCAATGCCATGCGCTTTCAGCTCTGCATGGACCCGGTCAAACAGTGCATCGTAGTCTGCTTCACCATTGAACTCATCGTAAAAATACGCAAACTCGTTATATGCCATCGCCGTTACTCCGCATCCTCTGCTTCTTCGGCCACCGCTGCATTCAGCACAGCCTGCAGCTCCGGGATACCATATCCATTTTCGCCACTGGTCAGCACGACCTTCTGGCAGCCATACGGCAGGCAGAGCTTTTCAAACTCCTCCAGAGTCGGTTTGAGCTGACTCTTTTTCAGCTTGTCCGCCTTGGTCAGTGCCACAACATAGTTGATCTGATGATAGTGCAGGTAACGCAGCATCTGCAGATCATCTGCACTGGGAGCATGGCGGCAGTCCAGCAGCTGAACCAGCAGCGTGTGATGGCGGTCCGCCTCAAAATAGCTATTGATCAGCTCATCCCAGCGCTCACGGTCGGCATTGCTCACCTTGGCATAACCATAACCCGGCAGGTCCACAAAATAGCAGTCGTCCACCGAATAGAAATTGATCGTTGCCGTCTTGCCCGGCGTGCTGGACACGCGGGCAAGATTTTTGCGGTTGCACAGCTTGTTGATCAGGCTGGACTTGCCCACATTGGACCGACCCGAAAAACTCAGCTCCGGCCGATCACTCTCCGGCAGCTGGCTGGAGATGCCGTAGCTTGCAATAAAATCCGCTTTATTGAAATTCATGTGCTTTTCCTTTCTGCTGGAATCAGCAAATCGCACCCGGCTGCGGTTTTTCCGCTGCCGGCGGAGTCATCGAAGTCTCTGCCGTTTTTGCCTTTCGTGTACGAGTGCGTCCTGCCGATTTTGCGTTTTTCGGCTGCAGCAAAGCTTCCTTCAGCACCTGCGAGAGGTTGGTCATGGGCAGGAAGGTCAGATGCTGCTTGACTTCATCATCCACTTCGTACAGATCCGGCTCATTATCCTTGGGGATCAGGACGGTCTTCATGCCTTCCCGGTATGCCGCCATGCTCTTTTCACGCAGGCCGCCAATGGGCAGCACATTGCCGTGCAGAGTGATCTCGCCTGTCATCGCCACATCACCACGCACAGGCACACCGGACAGACAGGACACCAGAGCTGTGGTCAACGTTACACCTGCGCTGGGACCATCCTTCGGCACCGCCCCCTCCGGCGCATGGATGTGCAGATCACACTTTTTCAACCGCTCCGGATCGATGCCATATTCTGCAGCATGGGCACGAACATAGGTCACGGCCAGCTGTGCGCTTTCCTTCATCACATCGCCCAAAGAACCCGTGACGGTGATCTTGCCGGAGCCATCGTCCAGCACCTGTACCTCGATGGGCAGTGTCTCGCCGCCAACGCTGGTCCATGCCAGACCGTTAGCAATACCCACTGCATTGGTGCGGTTGAGAAAGTCCGGTTTTACATAACGGGGGCCCAGCAGCTCTTCCAGCATAGCACCTGTGACCGAAACATTTTCCACTTCGCCGGATGCGATCTTGCGGGCACACTTGCGCAGCACACTGGTGATCGTACGCTCCAGATTACGCACACCAGCTTCCTTGGTGTAACCATCGATAATGCCGTATAATGCGCTCTGGGACATCGTGACCTTACCAGTCAGACCGCAGGCCTTGAGCTGCTTTGGCAGCAGATGCTTGCGGGCAATATTGTATTTTTCCACCCGGGTGTAACTGGACAATTCGATCACATCCATACGATCCCGCAGCGGGCCGGGGATGCTGCCCAGATCATTGGCTGTGGTAATGAACAGGACATGGCTCAGATCATACGGCATATCCAGGAAATGATCGTGGAAGGTAGAGTTCTGCTCCGGATCCAGCGCCTCCAGCAGTGCTGCAGCCGGATCTCCCCGGAAATCACCTGCCAGCTTATCGATCTCGTCCAGCAGCATCAGGGGGTTAGAGCTCTTTGCCGTGATCATGCCCGTGATGATCTTACCGGGCATTGCGCCGATGTAGGTGCGGCGATGGCCACGGATCTCTGCTTCATCCCGTACACCGCCCAGACTGATGCGCACATATTTGCGGCCCAGACTTTCTGCGATAGAACGTGCAATACTGGTCTTGCCAACACCCGGAGGGCCTACCAGACAGATGATCTGCGCTTTAACGTCCGGTGCCAGCTTCCGCACAGCCAGCGTTTCCAGGATACGGTCCTTGACCTTTTTCAAACCGTAGTGATCCCGGTCCAGGATCTGCTGCGCACGATTGATGTCCAGATCATCCTCTGTCTTTACATTCCAGGGCAACTCCAGACAGGTATCCAGATAAGTGCGGATAACCGTTGCTTCCTGGTTAGATCCCTGCATTTTTGCAAGACGGTCTACCTCTTTCAGCAGCTTTTTCTCACACTCCGGCATAAGATGCAGCTCAGTGATACGGCGGCGGTATTCATCCACTTCTGCATGGGTGTCCTCGCCCTCTCCCAGCTCATCACCTATGACGCGCATTTGCTCATGCAGGTAATAATCGCGCTGGTTTTTGTCCATGGACTCATTGACTTTTTCTGCGATCTCTTTTTCGATGCGCATTACCTGACATTCCTTGCGCAGCATTTCGATCAATCGCTGCAGACGTCCATTCAGTGTGTTTTCATTCATCACTGCCTGCTTATCCTCAAAGCGGAACAGCAGATTTGCAGGAATGTACTCGCTGAGGAACATGGGGTCATCGTTGGAAACGATGGCAAACACCACATCCTTCCCAATACGGGGATTCATTCCCAAATACTCATCAAAGCCGCTTTTCAGACTACGCAGCAGCGCCTCGGTCTCCAAAGCATCCTCGTTTTTGGCAGTGCGTACCGGTGCCGGACGTACTGCTGCCAGCAGAAAGTCTCCATCCGTATCCAGCTCTGTCAGCTTTGCACGGTATTTGCCTTCCACCAGCACCTTGACCAGCTCATCCGATACACGCAGCACCTGCTTGACCTCTGCCACAACACCGTAGACATACAGATCCTTCTCTGCAGGCTGATTGACATCCATCTCCTTCTGGGTCACCAGAAAAACATTGGAGTTGTTCGCCATTGCCCACTCCAC